>NZ_JBEYSL010000550.1:0-4192 GCF_040642735.1 Micromonospora sp. NPDC047753
GCCGCCGGCTACGAGGTCACCTTCATTCGCAACCTGACCGACATCGACGACAAGATCCTGGTCAAGGCCGGCGAGCAGGGTCGTCCGTTCTGGTCGATCGCGTACGCCAACGAGTTGCTGCTCGCCGAGTCGTACCGGTCGTTGAACGTGCTGGCGCCCACCTACGAGCCGCGCGCCACCGGGCACATTCCCGAGATGCACGAGCTGATCACGAAGTTGATCGCCGCCGGGCACGCGTACCCGGCGAGTGACGGCTCCGGCGACGTCTACTTCGACGTGGCGTCCTGGCCGGCGTACGGGTCGCTGTCGGGCCAGTCCCCGGACGCCATGCAGTCCGCTGGCGACGCCCCGGATCGGGGCAAGCGGGATCCGCGCGACTTCGCGCTGTGGAAGGGTGCCAAACCGGACGAGCCGGCGGACGCGTACTGGCCTTCACCGTGGGGTCTGGGCCGTCCGGGCTGGCACATCGAATGCTCGGCGATGTGCTGGCGCTACCTCGGCCCGGAGTTCGACATTCACGGCGGTGGCCTGGATCTGACGTTCCCGCACCACGAGAACGAGATCGCCCAGTCCCAGGCGGCCGGGTTGCCGTTCGCCCGCTACTGGGTGCACCACGGGCTGCTGAGCATCGGCGGGGCCAAGATGGGCAAGTCCGCCGGCAACGCGCTGGGCCTGGCGTACGTGGACTCGCTCGGGGTGCGGCCGGTGGAGCTGCGCTACTACTACGCCGCCGCGCACTACCGCTCGGTGATCGACTACTCGGAGGATTCGCTGCGCGACGCGGCCACCGCGTACCGGCGGATCGAGGGTTTCGTGCAGCGGGCCGCCGAGCGGGTCGGCGCCGGGCAGGTCGGTGAGCTGCCCGCCGGCTTCGTCGCGGCGATGGACGACGACCTCAACACGTCCGCCGCGCTGGCCGTGCTGCAACAGCACATTCGGGACGGCAACACCGCGCTGGGCGTCGGCGACGATGTGACCGTCCGCACCACGCTGGCCGTGGTGCGGGCAATGCTGGATATTCTCGGGATCGACCCCCTCGACCCGGCCTGGACCGGCGGCGGCCGATCGGACGATCTTCGTGCCGTGGTGGACTCCCTGATCGCGCTGGCCCTGGAGCAGCGTGCGCAGGCGCGGGGCCGCAAGGACTGGGCTGCCGCGGACGCCGTGCGTGACCAGCTCAAGCTGGCCGGCGTGGTGGTCGAGGACACCCCCCAGGGCCCCCGTTGGACTATTGGAGAGCAGGACTGATGGCCGGCAACTCGCAGCGCCGTGGCCGGCGACTGACGTCGAAGGCAGGCGCCCCCAAGGGCACCGGCGGCAAGAACAAGGACTCGTTGGCCGGGCGGGGTCGCACCCTGCCCGCGGACGAGCGGCCGTGGCACAAGGGCTACTCGGGCACCGAGAAGCTGCCCCAGCGCACCGCCTGGAAGCAGGACAAGGAGCGCCGGGCAGCGGCCGAGGAGGGGCGCGCCCCGAAGATCGGTCAGCCCGGCTCCAAGGACACCACCTGGGGCAGGGGCGGCGGTCGGGGCGTACCGGTGGGCCGGGGTGCTGCCACCGGCGGACGGGGCGGCAAGCCCACTGGGCGGTCCGGCCCCCGGGTCGCGCCGGGGCGCAAGTCCAACCCGTCCAAGGACACCCCGGAGCTGTTGGTCGGGCGTAACCCGGTGCTGGAGGCGCTGCGCGCCAACGTGCCGGCGACGGCGCTCTACACGGCCCAGGGCATCGACATGGACGACCGGGTCAACGAGATCATCCGGACCGCCGCCGACCGCGGCATCGCCAACCTGGAGATCAGCCGCGCCGAGTTGGACCGGATGACCGGCGGGGTGCTGCACCAGGGCGTCGGTCTGCAGGTGCCGCCCTTCGCGTACCAGCCGTTCGAGGACATGGTCGCCGCTGCCCTGGAGCAGCAGGCCCCGCTGCTGGTCGCGCTGGACGGTGTCACCGACCCGCGCAACCTGGGCGCCGTGATCCGTTCGGCTGCCGCGTTCGGCGCGCAGGGTGTCTTCGTACCCGAGCGTCGTGCCGCTGGGATCACCGCGACCGCCTGGCGGACCAGCGCCGGCGCGGCCGCGCGGGTGCCGGTCGCGCAGGTGACCAACCTGACCCGGTCGCTGAAGGCGTGCCGGGACGCCGGCTTCATGGTCGTCGGCCTGGACGCCGACGGCGACACCGACCTCTACAACCTGGAGGCCGCCGTCGGTCCGCTGGTGGTGGTGGTCGGCTCCGAGGGGCGCGGTCTTTCCCGCCTGGTCGGGGAGACCTGCGACCTGACCGTCAGCATCCCGATGATCTCCGAGGTCGAGTCGCTCAACGCCAGTGTGGCGGCGGCGGTCGCCCTGGCCGAGGTCGCCCGCCGGCGCTCCGTCGAGCTGTAGCGCACGTCGAACGAAGGCCCCCTCCCGCCGATCGCGGGAGGGGGCCTTCGTTGTCAGGCGCTCAGGCGGGCTGAAGAACCGTTGTCGGTACGACGAAGGGGCGGCCCGCCGAAGCGGACCGCCCCTGTCGGTACGGCGTTACGTCAGATCCGGCCACCGGTGGCGGCGTGGAAGACGTGGCTGCGACCGGCAACCGGCTTGACGAACACGGTGTCACCCATGTTCGGCATGTTGCGCCGGTCGGTGCGGACGACGAAGCGCTCCGAGTTGCCACCCAGAGCGGCGTGACCGTAGACGTTGGCGTCCGAGCCGAGGTCCTCGACCAGCTCGACAACCACCGGCATGCCGCCCTCGGTCGGGCTGACCAGCTCGCAGTCCTCCGGACGGAAGCCCACGGTGACCTTGCCGTCGCCACCCTCGGCGCGGGCCGCCTCGACCTGCTCGCGGGTCAGCGGGATCTGCAGCTCGGCGAACTCGGCGCCCCGCTCGTTCAGCGGAACGGTCTTGATGTTCATGGCGGGCGAGCCCATGAAGCCGGCGACGAACACGTTGGCCGGGGTGTCGTAGAGCGCCCGCGGGGTGTCCACCTGCTGGAGAACACCGTCGAGCAGCACCGCGACCCGGTGACCCATGGTCATGGCCTCGACCTGGTCGTGCGTTACGTAGACAGTGGTGACGCCCAGCTTGGCCTGGAGGGACGCGATCTGGGTACGGGTCTGCACGCGGAGTTTGGCGTCGAGGTTCGACAGCGGCTCGTCCATGAGGAAGACCTGCGGCTCGCGGACGATCGCCCGGCCCATCGCGACACGCTGACGCTGACCACCGGAGAGCGCCTTCGGCTTACGGCTGAGGTACTCCTCAAGCTGGAGCAGCCCGGCCGCCTCCTTGACCCGCCGGTCGATCTCCGACTTGGAGGTCTTGCGGAGCTTGAGGGCGAACGCCATGTTCTCGTACACCGTCATGTGCGGGTAGAGGGCGTAGTTCTGGAAGACCATCGCGATGTCGCGGGCCTTCGGGGGGAGGTGAGTGACGTCACGCTGGTCGATGTAGATCGAACCGGCGTCCACGTCCTCCAGGCCGGCGAGCATCCGCAGGCTGGTGGACTTACCGCAACCGGAGGGGCCGACCAGGACGAGGAACTCCCCGTCGCCGATCTCAAGGTCCAGCTCGTTGACGGCGGGACGCTCTTGGCCCGGGTAGACCCGGGATGCCTTGGAATAGGTGACCGTAGCCATGGTGAAGCGCTTCCTTTCACCGGCAGGAACGTGCCGGACGATCCGAGTGAAGGAGCAACCGGCACGTGTCCGTGCCGGTCATCGGACGGCGCTCGGTCGCGGGGGCGCCCGGTCGTCGTCCGTGTGAACCGTAAACGCGTTTCCCCGTGCTGCCAAGGTGGGGGGCCGTCCAGCCCACCAGTCGGGCTACGCATTCCGGTCACTCGGGCACGGTCAGACATCAATCGACGCCGTGGCAAACGAGTCTGCGTCGGGTTGTTGACGATTCCCGTGCTCGGGAGGCCTCGCGATCGGGATTACCGGAGATCAGTCGCTATGCTGACCTCGACGCGCGCGCCCCTGTAGCTCAGCTGGCCAGAGCACTCGCCTTGTAAGCGAGATGTCGCCGGTTCGATCCCGGCCGGGGGCTCCAATTACATCAGACCTTTCCGATTGGCGCTGCTGTGCCTCTGCCGGTTGCCCCGAGGGGCAACCGGACCTCGACCAAGTTCGCTATCGTGCCTCCGTCCCGCCATCAGGCGGCGGTCAACGGGGGAATCACAATGAGACAGAGCACCACTGTGCTCATGCTGGCTC
>NZ_JBEYSL010000551.1:0-4172 GCF_040642735.1 Micromonospora sp. NPDC047753
GCAGGGGTTCGGCGTACGGCCGGCGGCGTACTCGGCGACGAAGTCGTCGACCACGTCCTCGTGGAAGCGGTCGGCCATGGGCGATCGGACCGCCGCTGGTCGCACCATTACTGGACGGTCAGGCGCCGTAGCGCAGGTAGAGGGTGTCGCCGACGGTCACGGTCGTGCCGCGGGTCGCGGTGGCCAGGGTGCCGCCGTCCCTGGACACCTTCCAGGTGGAGGAGCCGCTGTTGGCCAGGCCGTTGATCGAGGTGATGGTGCCGGTGCCGCTGGTGGGGATGCGGGCGGTGACACAGCCGCTGGGGGTGGCGGACCCGATGGCGGCGTCCAGCACGGCGCCGAGGGTGGTGGTGGCGGCGGTCGGCGTCAGAGTGACCGCGCAGGGCTTGATGGTGCCGCTGCCGTTGTCGATGATCACGGCGAGTCGGCTGGCGGTGCCGGCGGTGAATCCGCTCGCCGCGACCCAGGTGGGCGCCCCGGCGGTGACCGGGGTCGGGGGAACGGCGGTGTAGCCCGCGCCGGCCAGGGCCCGCACCGCGTCGATCGAGGCGTACGCCGACGGAGTGGTGTTGGTGGGCAGGTACTTGAACCCGCCGCCGGTCAGCTGCTGAGCGCGCAGGAAGTCGATCGGGGTCTTACCGGCGGTGGTGGTGAAGTCGGTGCCCTGGCTTGGGATGCCACAGGCGTTCAGCCCGGAGACCGCCCAGGCGTTGGAGTCGGTGTTGACGCCGAACATCGAGGTGAAGGCGCCGGAGGCGTTGACGAGCTTGCCCTTGAGGAAGTTCTTCGCCTGGACGATGTCGGTGTCGGTGTTGGGCACCCCGGCGACGCAGAGGGCGGCCATGGCGGCGCCGGTCATGTCGATGTCACTGGCGGCGGCGAGTTGGGTGGGGTTGCCCTCGGCCTGGCTGAAGGTCCAGCCGCCGTCGTTGTGCTGGTTGTTGCGGATCCGGGTGACCGACAGGTTGAGCAGCGCCTGCGGTACGCGGGCGGCACCGGTCTGGGTCTTCGCGCCGGCCAGGGCGAGGGTGGCGAAGACGGTGCCGTTGACGTTGGCCGGCGGGCCGTAGTAGCCGGCCGAGCCGGTCTGCCAGTAGGCGATGGTGTCGGCGATCAGGTTGCGGGCGGGGGAGACCCGGGCGGGGTCGATGCCGGCCGCGTAGGCGTTCAGGACGCCGCGCTCGTAGTCGGTGACGACGGGGGAGGTGCTCGGCCAGGACGCGGCGGAGAGGTGGTTGCGGTAGACGGTGCGGGCGTTCTTGGTCGTGTCGCCGGAGGGGTAGACGTCCACGGCCGCGACACCGGCGGGGGCGAACGCGCTGAACGCCCATTCGTTCGACAGCCCGCCGCTGGCGTAGCTTCCGTCTGCGGCCTGCAGGGTGCGCAGGTAGGCGACGCCGTTGGTCTTGGCGGTGGCGATCTGCGCCGCCGTCGAGGTCGCGGCGGCCGGTGCGGCACCGGTCGCGACCGCGACGACAGCGGCGATCAGCGCGGCGGCGGGAACCGTCGCGAGACGTCTCCGGCGACTGCCGGGGGAAAGGCGCGAGGACATCGGGTCTCCTTGGGGTACGGGGCACGACTGCCTCGACCCGGGGCCCAGCGGGAGAGCCGGCGGAGCGGGGCGGGCCGGCCGCAGGACGCGTGGGACGGATACCGCAGGTGCTGCGTCACCACGTGGGTAGTCGGGCTCGGGACGGCCAACCGTCCTCACCGTTGCGCGTCAGCCCCGGATTCCCACCGGGTTCCCCCACGCGATGACGCGGTCACGGTATGGGAGGAAGCCCCTACCGCGCGCTGTTAGGTAGATGACACGCCCTCGCGTTGACGAGGTGGTCGCGGTTGTGGTCCGATGACCGCGATCCAGCAGTCAGGGGAAGCCGGTCAAAGTCCGGCGCTGGCCCGCAGCCGTAGGTCCCGTTTCGGGACGAGTCGGATTACCTGGCTGGATAGTGCACCGCAGCGCCGTCGAGGTACACGGCGCGGAGCAAGATTTCCGAGACTTGTCCTCGGGGTCCGCGTCCGCGCCTGCGCCGCTAGCCCCTTGAGAGAGTCGCCATGTCTCCACTGGTCAGTCGAACGTCGCGGACTTCCGCGCCGTGGTTGGCGTTTGTCGCCGCGGTGACGCTCGGCGCGTTGGCACTGGTGGTGCCGACCCGTGCGGCGATCGCCGATCCGCTTGAGTCCTGCACCCCGACCCAGGGCGCCATCGTCGCGGTCGATTTCGGCGCGTGGGGCGGGCCGCTGCTGCGGGGC
This sequence comes from Micromonospora sp. NPDC047753, assembly GCF_040642735.1. Classification (NCBI taxonomy): domain Bacteria; kingdom Bacillati; phylum Actinomycetota; class Actinomycetes; order Micromonosporales; family Micromonosporaceae; genus Micromonospora; species Micromonospora sp. NPDC047753. The sequence goes on from NZ_JBEYSL010000551.1 coordinate 2,254, forward strand.
TGCGACGTCACTCCGACCACCGGCCTGGACCTGCTGCACGAGGCGGGTTTCACCACGACCGGCACCGCTCACGACGGCCCGGGTTTCATCTGCCGGATCGGCTCACCCGCCTTCGAGTCCGGTGCCGAACGCCCGGCGCCGGCCGACGAGGCGTGCCAGTTGACGCCGCCGGCGACGGCCTACTGGTCCTACTGGATCGCCCCGGCCGGGCAGGAGCACTGGACCTACAGTCCACTCGGCGCGATGTCCCAGCGGCCCGGCCCGGGTGAGGTCGAGGCGTGGGTCTTCGGCGGCACCGACATCGGCGGCGCCACCGGGGCGCCGAGCTTCACCCCCGCGTCGGTGCGCGCGAGCGGCCCGACTCCGACCGCGACCCCGACTCCGACCCCGACCGGGACGCCCGCACCGGCGCGCCCGACGGAAGCGCAGGTCAAGGCGGTTGCGAGTTACCTCGTGGGGCAGCTCGCCGACGGCGACCACGTCGACAACGGTTTCGTTGACTACTACCGGACCGTCGCCGTCGCCATCGCCCTGGCCGGGACCGGTGGGCAGGACCAGACCCTCACGAAGGTCGTCGACTACCTGCGGGCACACGTCGACGCCGCCATCTTCCCGAACGGTGGCACCGCCGCACCCCACATCGCCAACGTCGCCAACCTCGCGCTGTTGACCACGATCACCGGCGGCAATCCGCGCGCGTTCGGAGGTCGTGACCTGATCGCCACGCTCACCGACCGGGTGTGCGCCGCGACCGACGTCGACGCCGGCTGTGCCGCCGCTGGTGACTTCGCCGGATCGAGCGATCCCCTGACCCACGCGACCGCCCTGCTCGCGCTCAAGCGGGCCGGCGTCACCCCGCCGGCCGCGACCGTCACCCGACTGACCGAGCAGCAGTGCGCGACCGGAGCCTTCGCCGGTGTATGGCGCAGCCCCACCGACGCCTGTGATCCAGACCTCGCGGCCACGACCCTGGCCGTCCTGGCGCTGCACACGCTCGGCGCGACGCACGATGCCGCGCTCGGTTCGGCCAAGGCGTTCCTGACCGGCGCGCAGGAGACCGACGGCGGTTACCAGCCGTACACCGGCGCGGGGGTCACCGACACCTACTCCACCGGGTACGCCGCGCAGGCCCTCGCCGTGCTGGGTGTCGCCGACCGGGCTGCCACCGCCACCGGTTTCCTGGTCGGGCGGATCGTCACCGGCGGTGGGCTCAACCCCGACCCGAGCAACCCGGACGCTGACCTTGCCGCCACCGGCGCGGCGGCGCTCGCACTGGCCGGCAAGAACCTGGCCACCCTGGGTGAGACGCCGCCGCCGGCCGGACCGCGACCCGATCTGGTCAAGGGGGTGTCCTACCTCGTCGCGCCGACCAATCTGGTCGACGGCAGGTACTACGAGTCGTTCCCCGGCTTCCCCGACTTCGGGTTGAGCATCGACGGCGCGTACGCCCTGGCCGCCACGGGCGGGAACGACGCCAAGCTGCGGGCGATCGTCGAGTTCCTGCGCGGCGGCGGCGCTGTCGGTGACGGCGGGTTCACCGTCGACTCGTGGCTCGGCATCGGCACCGACTACGCCGCCGGCGGCGCGATCGGCAAGGTCGCCCTCCTCGCCCAGGTCACCGGCTACGACCCACGGTCCTTCGGTGGACACGATTTGATCGCCGCGCTGGGTGACGTGACCTGCGCCAAGCTCGACGAGCAGGCCGGCTGCGCCGGGGCCGGCAACTACCGGTACGCCACCTCGGTGTTCGGGCAGTCGCTGGGCATCATCGCGCAGCTCCGTGCCGGACAGGGCGACGCGGCCGCCAAGCCGATCGCCTTCCTCAAGGGACTTCAGCGCGCGGACGGGTCGTTCCCCAGCCTCATCCCGGCGGGGGACGCCGACCGGGACGTCGACAGCACCGCGATGGCCGCGATGGC
>NZ_JBEYSL010000552.1:0-4137 GCF_040642735.1 Micromonospora sp. NPDC047753
GCTCGCCCTCGAAGGTGCGCCCCACGGCATCCGCGCGGTGGCGGTCAGCCCCGGGCCCACCCTCACCCCGGCCAGCGAACGCGACCTCGGTGACAGGTGTGGGTCGGGGCCGTCTGGGGCGGTCAGCGTTGGATGGACTTGGTCTCCAGGAACTCCTCCAGCCCAAAGCGGCCGAACTCGCGGCCGTTGCCGGAGTGCTTGTAGCCGCCGAAGGGGGCGAGCGGATTCCAGTGGCCGTCGTTCACGTCGACCTGGCCCACGCGCAGCCGCCGGGCGATCGCCAGGGCGTGCTCCGGCTCACCGAAGACGCCGCTGGTCAGGCCGTACAGCGTGCCGTTGGCGATGGCAACGGCCTCCTCCTCGTCGGCGTAGGGGATGATCGTCAGCACCGGGCCGAAGATCTCCTCCTGGGCGATCGCGGAGGCCGGGTCGACGTCAGCGAAGATCGTCGGCTGGACGTAGGCCCCGACGGTCAGCCCCTCGGGCCGCTGCGGGCCGCCGAACACGAGCCGAGCGCCGTCGGTGGTACCCCGCTCGATGTAGCCGACGACCTTCTGCCGGTGGGCCTCGGACGCCATTGGGCCGATCCGGGTGGCCTCGTCGCCCGGGTCGCCGACGGTGTACTGCTTCGCGGCCTCGACGGCCAACGCCACGACCTCGTCCTGACGGGAGGCGGGCACCAGCATCCGTGGCCACGCGCCGCAGACCTGACCGCCGTTGCTGAACGCCATCATCACGCCCCGCTCGACAGCGGTGGGCAGGTCGGCGTCGTCGAGGATGATGTTCGCGCCCTTGCCGCCCAGCTCCAGCGCGACCCGCTTGACGGTCGCCGCGGCCACCGCGGAGATCCGCTGTCCGGCCCGGGTGGAGCCGGTGAACGAGATCATGTCGATGTCCGGGTGGGCGGAGATCGCCTCGCCGACGGTCGCGCCGGTGCCGTAGACCACGTTGAAAACACCCGACGGTACGCCGGCCTCGGCGGCGACCTCGGCGAGGATGCGCGCGGTCAGCGGGGCGTTCTCGGACGGCTTGAAGACCATCGTGTTGCCGGCGAGCAGAGCCGGTGCCAGCTTGGAGACGATCTGCTGAAGCGGAAAGTTCCACGGCGTGATCGCGCCGACCACGCCGATCGGCTCGCGGACGATGAGCGAGTTGCCGACCTCCTCGGTCCAGGTGAAGTCGTCGGCCAGGCCGGCGATGGACTCGACCACGGCGGCCGGGAACGCGACCTGGGCGGTCCGGGACATGCCGATCGGAGAGCCCATCTCGGCGGTGATCGCCTGGGCGATCTCCTCCGTGCGGGCGGCGAGGCCGGCGCCGAGGCGGCGCAGCACGTCTGCCCGGTGCCGCGGGGAGGTCGCCGACCAGGCCGGGAAGGCGGCTCGGGCGACAGCGACGGCGCGGTCGACGTCGGCGGCGGTGCCGGCCGGGGTCTCGGCGACGACCTCGCCGGTGGCCGGGTTCACGACGGGAAGGGTGCCGGCGGAGCCGGTGACGGTCTCGCCACCGATCCAGTGGCCGGCAACGGTGTAGGTGGAAGGTGTCATGGACCGACCGTCGCATCGCTGCCGAACCCCAACCAGGTGCGGTTCATCCACGGTTCCGCGATCCCTGGCTGGGGCCCGGCACGTCGGGTTGGCCGTGCCCCCAGCAGCGGCGTAGCTGGGTGGCGTGTATTGCCGATCATGAGCTTCGCGGACTGCTCGGGGCAACGCCGACACCCGACCGGATGTCATAGTGCCGCGATGAAGGCGGACCTGCTCAGTTACTTGAAGGGCGGCCGTGAGTCGCACTGCACGACGTAGGCCACGTGCCGTGGTGGGGCGATGCGGCGGTCACGTTGCACCACGTCCTGGTCCACGTCATCGCGGAAACCCAGCGGCACGCCGGCCACGCTGACATCGTGCGCGAACTCATCGACGGCACGGCCGGCCTGCTGCCCAGGCACGACAACCTGCCCCCCGTGGACGAGTCATGGTGGCGGGACCACCGTCGGCGAGTGGAGCAGGCTGCCCTCGACGCCAGCCGGGGCAGCAGCTAGTTCTCTGCCGGCCATCGGTGACGCCTCAGCATCTGGGCCGCCCGCCGCCCCGATCCCGCGCGGCCACCGACGCGAAGAGGGCGGCGGCGCCGGCTACGCAGGGGGCACCAGCTCGCGGCTGTGCCGGCTGATTGCCACCCCGACGTCCGGCCACAGTTCGCACGGCCGATCGGATACGCGGCCGGTCCGTCACGAAATCCGGCGGCGGATCGTCACAGAGGGCGGTTAGTCTTCCTCCGCGCGTCGTCGTCCTGGCACGTCGCGCCCCGCGCCCGGTTGGCGCGGCATCGCCGCCACCGCCCACCGTCGGCCGGCTCAATCGACTTCAGGAGAGTTAGTGACACAGCAATCTCTCGCGACATCGGACAAACTCGACTCCGCGGTGCTCAAGGTGGCGGGCGTCGTCGTCCTTGGCGCGATCATGTCGATCCTCGACGTGACGGTGGTCAGCGTGGCGCTGCCCAAATTCCAGAGTGAGTTCGACGCGTCCTACGCCCGCGTCGCCTGGACCATGACGGCCTACACCCTTGCGCTCGCCACCGTGATCCCGCTCAGCGGGTGGGCGGCGGACCGGTTCGGCACCAAGCGGCTCTACATGGTGGCGCTTACCCTGTTCACGATCGGGTCGGGGCTCTGCGCCATGGCCGACACGATCGGCGAGCTGATCGGTTACCGGGTCCTGCAGGGCCTCGGTGGCGGCATGCTCATGCCGCTGGGCATGACCATCATGACCCGGGCGGCCGGTCCGCACCGGATCGGTCGGTTGATGGCCGTCCTCGGCATCCCGATGCTTCTGGGGCCGATCGGCGGTCCGATCCTCGGTGGTTGGCTGATCGACACCGCGAGCTGGCACTGGATCTTCTTGATCAACTTGCCGATCGGCCTGATCGCCCTGATCTACGCGCAGGTCGCGCTGCCGAAGGACGCGCCCGAGCCGTCCGAGTCGTTCGACTTCGTCGGCATGCTCATGCTCTCGCCGGGTCTCGCGCTGTTCCTCTACGGCGTCTCGTCCCTGCCGGAGGCCGGCACCTTCGCCGAGGCCAAGGTCTGGGCCCCGATGCTGGTCGGCGGCGCGCTGGTGGTGGCGTTCGTGCTCTACTCGTTCAAGCCCCGGCACCCGCTGCTCGACCTGCGGCTGTTCCGCAACCGCAGTCTGACCATCGCGTCGGTGACGATGTTCGTGTTCATCATCGCGTTCATGGGCGCCGGCCTGCTGTTCCCGAGCTACTTCCTGCAGGTGCGCGGTGAGTCGACGCTGGCCGCCGGCCTGCTGATGGCCCCGCAGGGCATCGGCGCGATGATCACCATGCCGATCGCCGGCACGTTGGCCGACCGGGTGCCGATCGGGCGTACCGTCCCGTTCGCGCTGGGGCTCATCGTCGTCGGGTTCTTCGGTTTCACCCAGGTCGACCCGCAGACCTCGTACTGGCTGCTCGGCGGTTCGCTGTTCGTGATGGGTCTGGGCATGGGCGGCACGATGATGCCGATCATGACGTCGGCGCTGCGGACGTTGCAGGCACAGGAGGTGGCCCGTGGCTCGACGCTGGTCAACATCCTCCAGCAGATCGGCGGTTCGGTCGGCGCCGCCGTGATGTCGGTGATCCTCACCAACGAGCTCAACGGCTCCCGGCCGATCCCCGGCCTGGTGGACGAGAGCGGCAAGCCGATCACCGAAGCCGGGCTGGCCATCGCCTCCCAGCAGCGGCCGGAGCTGCTCCAGCAGATGCCGGTGGACCCGTCGATCATCGAGCGCGGGTTGGACTTCGCCGCCAAGTCGTTCGCGAGCACGTTCTGGGTCGCGTTCGCGCTGGTCGTGCTCACGATCATCCCGGCGGCGTTCCTGCCGCGCCGACGTCAGCCGGCGCAGCTCGACGACCCGCAGGGCGAGCAGGTCAGGACGCCCGTCGTCATCCACTGACCGACCCCGCCGCGCTCGTCACCCCACCGGGTGTACACCGGTGACTTGCTGCAGACGTCGGCCGCCTACAAATGGATCCGGATCTCTGATGGCAACTCTCCCGGCGTGCCTCTCCTGCGAATCCACCTCGGCACCGACCGGGGTACCGCCCGCCGGGTGCTGCAACTGCATCAGCAGG
>NZ_JBEYSL010000553.1:0-4126 GCF_040642735.1 Micromonospora sp. NPDC047753
CGCCGCCTCCACTGTCATCGGCGGGTACGCCGGCGGGTAGTCGGTGCCCACCTCGGCCGCCCCACCCTCCAGGGCGTGGACCCGCTCGACCACCCACGCCGCCAGTTCGGCGGTCAGCGTCTGCGGCGTGCCCGGAGTGCGGTGGGCGGCGGCTGCGGGCCGCGGTGACCGGCGCCCGGCGGACCGCCGAGGAGCTGGGCCGGGCGTTTCCCGACGTGCCGGTGCGCACCTCGGGGCGCGAGGAGGTGCTGACCGACGTGCCAGGCGGCGCGGCCCTGGTGGTGGCCACCCCGGGCGCCGAGCCGGTCGCCGAGGGCGGCTACGGCGCGGTGCTGCTGCTCGACTCGTGGGCCCTGCTGACCCGGGCCGACCTGCGCGCCGGTGAGGAGTCGCTGCGCCGCTGGTTGGCGGCGGCGGCGCTGGCCCGCCCGGCGCCGGCCGGTCGGGTGGTGGTGGTCGCCGACGGCGCGCTCGCCCCCGTGCAGGCGTTGCTGCGCTGGGACGCCGGCTGGTTCGCCGGTCGGGAGCTGGCCGAGCGCCGCGAGCTGGGCTTCCCGCCGGCCGTGCGGATGGCGAGCGTCACCGGGGTGGCCGAGGCGGTGGCGGACCTGCTGGCGGCGGCTCGGCTGCCGGACGACGCCGAGGTGCTCGGACCGGTGCCGGCCGAGGAGGGCAGGGAACGGATGTTGGTCCGGGTGCCCCGGGCCCGCGCCGCTGCGCTCGCCGAGGCGTTGCACTCGGCCGCCGGCGTCCGGGCCGCTCGCAAGGCCGCCGATCCGGTTCGTCTCCAGGTCGATCCGCTGAGCCTGTTCTGAGGTGTTTCGGCCGGTGCTGACGGTCGCGGACCTCACCAGCTGCCGGGGGCCCTCGCACACCGCGTCCGGCAAAGCGGTGGCGCCCGAGTGGTAGCATCGCCCGTCATGCCAAGGCGTACGACGGGCTCCAGGTTTCGAGGGGGCGTCAGCCACGCCGAGCTGGGGCCGTCGCGGGATGGCGCGACGATGGCGGGAACGCGTCGGTCGGGCGCGAGGTCGATGATGTCAATGAGCCGGTGATCAGGGGTGGACCAGTCGTGACCGTTGGACAATCGATCGTCTTCAACGGCGACCTCGGCAGCGGCAAGAGCACCGTGTCGGTCGAGATCGCGAAGCGGCTCGGCATGCGCCGGGTCAGCGTGGGGGACCTCTACCGGGAGATGGCGCAGCAGCGGCAGATGACCGCGCTGCAGCTCAACCTGCACGCCGAGCTGGATCAGGCAGTCGACGGCTACGTGGACCAGCTCCAGCGGGACATTGCCGCCTCCGGTGAGCGCCTCATCATGGACTCCCGGCTGGCGTGGCACTTCTTCACCGACGCGCTCAAGGTGCACATGATCACCGAGCCGGGCGAGGCGGCCCGCCGGGTGCTCGCCCGCCCCTCCGGGCCGGCCGAGAGCTACGCCTCGCTGGAGGAGGCCAAGGCCAAGCTTCGGGAGCGCAGCGCCAGCGAGCGCAGTCGGTTCATCATCCGTTACGGGGTGGACAAGGCCCGGCTGCGTAACTATGACCTGATCTGCGACACCACCCGGGCGTCCGCCGCCGAGGTGATCGAGCACATCGTGGCCGCGTACGAGGGCACGCTCGGCGCCGAGGTGCTGCGCGACGGCCCGCCGCTGCTGCTGCTGGACCCGGCCCGGGTCTACCCGACCGAGGACATCGCCACCCTGCGTGGTCTGTGGGACACCGACTTCGTCGGTGGGGTGGCCGAGGCCGGCGACGAGGCCCTCGAACCGCTGAAGATCGGGTTCACCGGCGAGTACTTCTTCGTCGTCGACGGCCATCGCCGCCTCAGCGCCGCTCTGCAGAACGGGTTCTCCCTGGTCCCCGCCCAACTGGTCGCCGAGGTCGACGAGCCGGTGGTGGGCGGGATGACGGCGATCGACTACTTCGCCGCCCAGGTGCGCCCCGGCCTGATCTACGACTGGGAGGCGGCTCACAAGATCCAACTGCCGCTGCCCGAGCCGGCGCTGCTCCGCGGCGACGCGGTGCTCGCGGGGGACCCGGCCGCCGGCGTCTGAGCGAGGCCGGGCCGACGCGCGGGGTACGCGCGCCGGCCCGGCCACCGAGTCGTACGGCGGATAGCTGGTACGGCTCAGCCGAGGACGACACCCGAGGCGCCGACGCCGGCCATGCCGGAGAAGATGTCCTCGTAGTAGAACCGCCAGGCGCAGACCCGGCCGGCGGGGCGGTAGCCGGTACAGGCCGTCGACGTGAAGGTGTCGTCGATGGCGGTGTTGGTGCCGGTGGCCCAGACCTGGAGGGTGTTCGCCGCGTTCACGATCTCCACCGGGCCGCCGCTGTCACCCTGGCCGACGGCGTTGCTGCCGGTGGTGTTCTCCGCCTGGACCTGACCGCAGACCTGGCCGAAGTCGCGCACGTTGATGCACAGGTTGCGGGCCTTCACCTGGATCGAGCAGCGGGTGCCGGAGTAGGCGCCGGAGGTGCACACCCAGTTGCCGACCTGGCTGGCCGACGCGCCGATCACCTGGTTGCTGAACTCACTGACCACCCTGCCCTGCGCGTCGGTGCTGTTGTTGAAGACCCGGCCGCCCGAGGCGCCGGAGAGCAGCAGGGTGTCGGTGCCGGCGTTGCGGGTACCGACGATGCCCATCGACTGCCCGGTCGGGTCGGTCGCGGCGTTGTTGATGTTGCCGCAGTGCGCGGCGGAGAGGATCCGCGCGGACCCGCCCTGGAAGACCCCGAAGCCGGTCGAGCAGCCGCCGCCGGTGGTGGCGTTGCGCCAGGCGGCACCGCCCCACCACGGCGCCGTGTCGTCCCATCGGGTCGCCGGCGCGGCGGCGACCTTGGTCTGCACGGTCACCGGCACACCGGCCAGCGCGGTAGCACCGAGCAGCCCGTCCTGCGTGCCGACGAGCAGGCCGGCGCCGTCGGCGCGCGGCCCCACCGTGGTGATCTTGTCACCGGCGGAGGCCCGCAGCCGGTCGGCCGCGGCCATGAGTTCCCGCTGCGAGTACGCGGCGGGCAGCACCTTGGTGGCGACGGTGGCCCGGGCGTTGGCCACCAGGTTGGCCGGCGGCTCACCCTTCCAGTAGACCTGGAGGTGGCGGGTGGTGGGGTCGGCGACGATGCCGGCGAAGCCGGAGTTGGCGCTGCGCTGCGCCGCGTTCGTGATCTGGGCGGCGGCGTTGTTCATGCGCTGCTGCACCCGGAGCAGCTCCGACCAGGAGGCGAAGCCGCCGGGCACCGGCGTGCTGTCGATGAACGATCCGGTGGCAGGGGCCTTGCCCCCGGGTGCGGCGGTGGCCGGTGTGGCGATCAGGCCGGCGGCGAGCAGCGTGAGACTGATCGCGGTGACGGCGACGCGACGCAGCATCGCCACGGGGCGCCGGGTGGTCGGGTGTGGACGGATCATCGGGTACCTCTTCCCCCAGGGGTCGTGGAGCGGGCCGTGCCCGCACCAGGACGGTGGCAGGGGCGTCGACGCCATGGGGCGGATCCTGGACGGGACTGGACACCGCTGGACACTGTTGGACGAGGCGACAGTCCGTAGTGGAACTGTCATACATTGGCAGCCGTCTATCGACTGGCGTAGGGCCGGAATTACCCTGCCCGTGCGCATCCGGGGGGCCGGATGACCGGGGTGGGGGTCGCATGTCTGAGCAGTGGATACCGTCCGGCACTCATCAGACGTCACACGGGTCAGCCGAGCTGGTCCGCGTCTGCACCGAGACGCAGACACTGCCCGAGCTGGCCGGATTGCTGCGCCAGCTGCGCCGCCGCGAAGCCCGGCAACAGGGCGAGACCCTGCTGACGTACCGACAGTTGGCCGCGAAGACCGGCTGGTCACGCGGGATCATCGGGGAGTATTTCGCCGGCAACATCCTGCCGCCACCGGAGCGGTTCGACGTCCTCATCCGACTGCTCGGGGCCAGCCCCGCCGAACAGGGGGTGCTGGCCACCGCGCGGGACCGGGTCGAAGAGCGACGCCGACGCCCGAACCGGGAGCACGCGACCAGCGGGCGGGCGGTCGCGCGGGCCGGGGTCGGCGGCCCGCGCGCCGGCCCCACCTCCCCCCCGTTCCCCAAACCCCCCAGAAAGGGAGGGCGGGGGGTAGGGGAAGAGTGTAG
>NZ_JBEYSL010000554.1:0-4105 GCF_040642735.1 Micromonospora sp. NPDC047753
CTTCCGATCGGCCGGCCACGGATGAACCGCGGCCGGCCGGGTAAGCAGCGACCTTGCCTGGTGGGGAGACGACCGGGAGCACGGGTGGGCGGGTCCTGGACCGGCCCACCCGTGCACACCCGGTCAGTTCGAGGAAATCCAGTTCCAGGCCGAGACGACCCACTCGGTCTGCTGGAGCCACGCCACCCCGAGGCCGACGAGGAACACCGCCGTCGCCAGGTGCGCACCTCTGGCGCTGCGCCGGACCCGGCCCAGCTGCCGCTCCAGCACCACCCGGCCGACCAGCCGGAACAGGGCGAACAGGCCGGCCGCCACCAGCAGGCTGAGCACCAGCACCAACAGCGGGCCGCTCAGGTCACCCTGGCCGGACAGCGCCCAGATCCCCCAACACACGAACGCGAAGAGGCCTGCCGCGGCGCTCCACTCACCGCCGCGCCGCAGCTGCGCCATCCGCGAGCTGAGCGAGCGGCGGGGCACCGGGCCACCGGGCCAACCGGTGCCGGTCGGCTCCTGCTCGACCACCGGGAACGGCTCCGTCCGCGGGGTGCGTCGCTCGCCCACCGGAGCGACCCCCCGGCGGAACCCGTCACGCTGCGGCGGCACCCCGACGCCGGCCTGCGGTGGCACCTCCACGGTCCGCTCCGCCCACGGCTGCGTCTGGTCTGCCATCTCGTCCTCCCCCTGACCGACGGCAACAGCACCGCCTTGATTCGAGGGTAGCCAGCCGGCAAATCGGTCGCCGACCCCGGCCGGGGCGCGCGGCCCCGCGACGGTGCCGGATCCAACCGGGCCAGGGTACGGTCGGCTGATGGGTGACCCCGACCGACGACGGCGACGGCTGCGCCACCACGCCGACACCGAAACGGCCAGACCGGGTGCGGACGGCCCGACGGTCAGCACGCCGGGCGTGCACGACGGTGACGAGCCGCCGCCGCGACGCAGGAGCACGGGCGGCGACGAGCGCGACGGCGAGCGGGGGCTGCGCGGGTTGGTCGGTTCCGGCTCGTCCCAGGTGGGACTGAGCGCCGCGCTACGGGCCCGGGACGCGGCCCGCCCCACCGACGACGACCTGGCCGAGGCGGAAGCCCGGGTGGTGGTCGTCCGGCGAAACTGGGTGCCCCGCGAGGAGCTGCCCCGCTCGCCGCGCTGAGCGTCGCACGGTCAGGGCAGGTCGGGCAGCTTCCGGGTCCGCTCGTACTCGGCCACCTGGGTGATCCGACGAGCGTGCCGCTCGTTGCCGGAGAACGGCGTGTTCAGGAACGCCTCGACGATGGCGGTCGCCTCGTCCAGCGTGTGCTGGCGGGCACCGACGGCGACCACGTTGGCGTCGTTGTGCTGGCGGGCCAGCTGGGCTGTCTCGACGCTCCAGGCCAGCGCGGCGCGGACGCCGGCGACCTTGTTCGCGGCGATCTGCTCACCGTTGCCGGAGCCACCGATGACCACTCCGAGGCCCGTCTCGTCGGCCACCACCTGGTCGCCCGTGTGCAGGCAGAACGTGGGGTAGTCGTCGTCCGGGTCGTAGCTGTGCGGGCCGACGTCGACCACGTCGTAGCCCTGCATGGCCAGGTGGCTGGCCAGGTGCACCTTCAACTCGAAACCGGCGTGATCGGATCCCAGGTAGACGCGCATACCGGGCAGTCTGTCAGGCCGCGCTCGGGGACGTCACACGGGCGGCGTCCCCGAGCCGGGTTCGTCACACGGTCGTGGGGATGACGCTCAACGCGGCAGCTCGGCGACGACCAGGCCGCCGCGCGCCTTCGGGGTGAACCAGGTGCTCTTGCGGGGCATCTTCTCCCTGGCCAGGTTGACAGCGACGAAATCCGCCACTGTCACCGGCGCGATCAGGATGGCCAACTCGGCCCGGCCGGCGTCGACCTCACCGGTGAGCCAGCTCGCCGGGTAGTCGCCCCCGACGTAGGTGATTCGCTTGTCGCCCGGGTCCAGACCGAGCGCGTCACGCAGCACCAACCGCTCGACCAGAGCGTGATCCAGGTTTTCCAGGCGGGCGGAGGCGGTGGCGGGCAGGCGCACCGCGTACCCCTGGCCGTCGAGGCGGAGGTGCACGGTGCCGCCGGCCGCCGGGACCTCGACCGGGCCGTCGATCGGCTCGACAGCGGCGCCCGCGGCCCGCAGCCGGTCGAGCAGCTCGGCCGGGGTGGTGGTCAGCTCGCTGACCAGCCGGTTGTACGGCTGGATGGCCACCGACGCGGGGGTGGTGACCACGGCCAGGAAGCGCGGCAGCCCACCGGTCTGGGCGGCCAGGCTGCGGTGGTTGCCGTCCGCGACGACCAGGTCCCCGCCACCGGCGAGAGCCGTGAGCGTGGTCTGCTCCGGGCCGGGGCCGAGCAGCCAGATGGCGTGCGTGCGCCCCGCCTGGTCGGTGTCCGTCGCGGCGGGCGCGCCGGCCGTGTCGGTCGCCGCCGCGAGCGCGGCGTGCAGTTCGTCGCCACGCCCGGTCTGGAGCAGGAGTACGGGTGAGAGCAGGTGCCCCAGCGCGTCGGCCAGCGCCACCCGCTCGCGCACCTTGGCGATGAAGACGTCCTCGTTGCGGATGACCAGGCCCGGCTCGTCTGCCCGGGTGGAGATCTGGTCGGTGTCCACCATCGCGAACAGCCCGTACGCCGGCTCCTCGCCGGGCGCGCTGATCCGGTAGAGCACCACCACCTGCTCGGCGGGGGTGTAACTGCCGTCGGCCTTGGCCTCGGCGAGGCGGGCCACCGCGTCCGGCAGCGCGTCGAGGAACGACTTGCCCAGGCTCTGCGGGGCGCGATGCGGCATTTCGATGCCGAGAGCGCTGTGCGGGTTCGACCCGATGATCGCGGTGATTTCCGCGTCGTCGGCGAACTCGTCGTAGTTTTGCGCGCCGGTGCCGCCAGTGGTGACCCAGGCCCGGGTGATCGGATGCACGACCGTCATGCCCACTGACGCTACCGGCGACGGTGTCGCCGCCGACGGGGACCTGCGGTGCGTCCACCAGATGAAAGCGCCCGGAAGGGCCCGGCTGGTCAGCCGGCGCGGTCGGAGGTGCCCCGGCGGTGCCTACCCGCGCTCACCGGCCCACCGTTGCCACGCCGACCGGTCCCGATCGGCCCGCTGTTCAGGGCGCGGCGGGGCGACGCGGGCGGGCCCGGCACCGGACGGTCGGGAGGAGGCGTGGGAACGGGCCGAGGGTTCAGCGGCGGCGTCGGCACCGGGCGCGGAGGAGCCGGTGCCGGCGGCGGAGGAGCCGGTTCGGCCGGGGCCGCCCCCGACGGCACCAGCGCCGGCGCGCTGGTCGGCACCGCGTCGACTGACGACGGCAGTGGGTCGACCGGCCTGGGCGGGGTGAGCCGGGAGGTCACCGGGACCCGCGCCACGCCCACCACGATGGGCGGCGCGAGGAGATCCACCAGGTGGGCGGGCAGGTCCGGGCGGACCGTCGGCCAGCGGGAGTCGTCAACGGACCAGTAATCCGCGCCGGGAGTCTCGATCACCCCCTGCCGGGTCAGCTGATCGTCACCGGACGCACGGTGCTTGGCCATCGGGATTTGCCTCCACGAACTGCGGCGTGCGGCCCTTCGGGTCGCTGCGGCGGACACCGAGGGAAACGACGCCGCCCGCCTCCCGGTGACGCCACGACCCACCGCGGACCTCGGCGGAGGACGAGAAACGCCCCCGTCCGCGCGACTGACGAAGCACGGACGGGGGCGCGGTGGTCGTCGCTCAGTCGAAGATCGGGCTCTGCTCGCGGGTGCGCTTGAGCTCGTAGAAGCCCGGGGTGCCGGCGACCAGCAGCACGCCGTCCCACAGCCGGCCGGCGGCCTCCCCCTTCGGAGCCGGGGTGATCACCGGGCCGAAGAACGCGACCGGGGTGCCGTCCGGGCCGGGAGCGTGCACGACGGGAGTGCCCACGTCCTGCCCGACCGGGCGCATGCCCGCCTCGTGGCTGGCCCGCAGTGCCTCGTCGTAGTCGGTGCTGTCGGCGGCCGCGGCCAGTGCCGGGTCGAGGCCGGCCTCGGTGAGCGCGGCCACGTACAGCTCCGGACCCCGCTCCTGCTTCTGGAGGTGGATCCGGGTGCCGAGCGCGGTGTAGAGCGGGCGCAGCACGTCGTTGCCGTGCAGCTGC
>NZ_JBEYSL010000555.1:0-4101 GCF_040642735.1 Micromonospora sp. NPDC047753
GCCGGAGCGGCCCACTATCGTGCCCGCGCCCACACTGGCGCCGTTGGCGAGCAGGAACTGCGACAGGTGCACCCGCCCCAAGATCGTGCTAGATCGTGGATGTAGTGGCCTCGATCGCCCCGCACACCACTACAACCAGGATTTAGTGCGATCTTGGGCGCAGGCGCAGGCGCAGGCGCAGGCGCAGGCGCAGGCGCAGGGCGCAGGGCGCGGGCCGGGAGTGCGATCTTGGGGTGGGGTGGAACAGCGGGGCGGGGCTGGTCTGTTGCACTCGATGTGCCGGTCGATTCGCCGGCACCCACCGAACGGAGACACCCGTGGACCGCGCCCAACTCGCGAGCTTCCTGCGTACCCGCCGGGAGGCCCTGCAGCCCGAGGACGTGGGGTTGCCCCGGGGGCCCCGTCGGCGCACCGGAGGGCTGCGGCGTGAGGAAGTCGCCACGTTGAGCGGAATGTCCACCGACTACTACAGCCGGTTGGAGCAGCAGCGCGGGCCGCACCCCTCGGAGCAGATGCTCGCCGCCCTGGCCCGGGGCCTGCGGCTCTCCCTCGCCGAACGGGACCACCTGTTCCAGCTCGCCGGTCACGCCGTTCCGCGCCGGGCGGTGCGGGCCGACCACGTGAACCCGGGGATGATGCGCATCCTCGACCGGATGCACGACACCCCGGCCCAGGTGGTGAACCACCTCGGCGAGACCCTGGCGCAGACCGCGCCGGCCGTCGCCCTGCTCGGTGACGAGACCCGGTACACCGGGTTGGCGCGCAGCGCGCACCACCGCTGGTTCACCGACCCGACGGCACGGCAACTGCACCCGGCGCAGGATCACCAGACACAGAGTCGCCTGCTCGTGGCGCACCTGCACGCGGCGTACACCCGTGACGGGCGCGGCTCACGGGCCGCCGCGCTCGTCGACGACCTGCTGGCCAGGAGCCCGGAGTTCGCGCAGCTCTGGCGGGAGCACCCGGTGCCCGCCGGCTACTGCCCGCCCAAGCACTTCCTGCACCCGGAGGTCGGGGCGTTGGAGCTGCACTGCCAGACGCTCGTGGATCCCGACCAGTCACAGACACTGTTGGTCTTCACCGCCGTACCCGGGTCGCCGAGCGACGAGAAGCTGCGCCTGCTCGCCGTCATCGGTGGCCAGGTCGTCTGAACGCGATCAGCTCGGACGCGGGTAGCGGGCCGGGCTGACCCCCAGGTAGCGCCGAAAGTGGCGGGTCAGGTGCGCCTGGTCGAAGAAACCGGCCGCGACGGCGGTCTCGGCGGGCCGCTGCCCGGCGAGGAGCAGGCGACGGGCCCGCTCGACCCGACGGCCGGTCAGGTACGTGTGCGGTGGCACGCCGTGCGCCTGGGTGAACGCCCGGACCAGGTGGGTCGGGTGGGCGTGCAGCAGCTCCGCGGCCTCCCGAAGGGTGACGCCCTCGACGGTCCGGGCGTCCAGCAGCTCTCGTAGGCGCACCGCGAGGCCGTGTCCGGCCGGCTGGACACCGACCGGGCAGCGCTGGCGGAGCTGGCGGCGGACCCGGTCCAGGATGAACGCGAGCCGGCTCTCGGCCTCGAACTCGTCGCCAGGTGTGGCGAGCACCTGGTGCAGGTGGTGGACCCGGTCGCGCAGCCGCGGATCGGCAAGGTCCGGCTCGTCGACGGCCCGCCCGACCAGCTCGGCGTCGAGCGCCGAGGTGTCGAGGTACAGGACGCGCTTGCGGAAGCCGTCGGGTGTGGCGGATCTGCCGTCGTGCGGCACGTACGGCGGCAGAAGGGTGACCGACGTGCGCAGCGCGCCGTGCCGGTGCCGGTCCAGGTCGAAGCGGACCGCGCCGTCGTCGACGATCAACAGCGTCCACACCTCGTGGATGTGCCGGGGGTAGGCGTGGTCGACGAAATGGGCGTGGAAGACCTCGGCGACCCCGGCTACCGCGGGTCGCCACGCGCTGACGTGCGAGCCCGCCGGGCGGGTGTCCACGCTAAGAACGTACAAGACCGGTAGGTGTTCGGGCGGGCAGGCTCGACGCCATGACCGAACCGATCCGCTTTCCCACCAAGATCGCCGTGCTGCTCCGCAACGACCTGGCGGGCTGGCAACGGCTGAACGTCACCGCCTTCCTGGTCAGCGGCATCGCGAGCACGCTGCCGGAGCTGGTCGGCGAGGAGTACCGCGACGCGGACGGCACCGGCTACCTGCCGATGTTCGGTCAGCCGGTGCTGGTCTTCGCCGGGGACCGGGCGACGTTGGTCGGCGCGCACTCGCGCGGGCTCGCTCGTGGCCTGCGGCTGGCGATCTTCACCTCCGAGCTGTTCGCCACCGGCAACGACCGGGACAACCGGGCCGCCGTCCAGGCGGTCGGACGGGAGAAGCTCGACCTGGTGGGACTGGCGTTGCACGCGCCGCGCAACGTGGTGGACAAGGTGCTCAAGGGTGCGTCCATGCACCCGTAACGGCATCCGTGGCGACGAAGACATTGATATCGGCCTGTATGACTGTAATGATTAACACACTTTACAGTGGTTTCGCCGCCCCGGAAGGACCCCCACATGGCGCGACGATCGGCCGGGCTCACGCCCCGCCACCCCCGCATCAGACTGATCTCCGCGCTCGCCGCGGCCCTGCTCGCCGTACCGACCGGCCTGGTCGTCGGCGCATCGCCCGCTGCGGCGGCCGCGACGGGCAGCATCACCGGCTACGGCGGCAAGTGCGTCGACGTGGCCGCCGCGAGCTCGGCCAACAGCACACCGGTTCAGCTCTTCACCTGCAACGGCTCCACCGCGCAACAGTGGACGGTCGGCGACGACGGCACGATCCGGGCGCTGGGCAAGTGCCTGGACATCGCCGCCGCCAGCACCGCCAACGGTGCCCGGGTGCAGATCTACGACTGCAACGGCACCGGGGCGCAGCAGTGGTCGGCCAACGCCGGGCAACTGGTCAATCCGACCTCGGGCAAGTGCCTCGACGCGACCGGCCAGAGTTCCGCCGACGGCACCCCGCTGCAGATCTGGAGTTGCACCGGCACCGCCAACCAGACCTGGACGCTGCCCACCGGCGGCGGCACCACACCACCCCCGTCCGGTGGTTTCACGCACCCCGGTGTGCTGGTCAGTCGGGGTCAGCTCGACTTCGTCCGCGGCCGGGTGCAGGCCGGCGCGCAGCCGTGGGCGTCGGCCTACAGCCAGATGATGGGCAGCCGGTACGCCTCCCTGTCGCGCACCCCGGCGCCCCGCTCGGTGGTCGAGTGTGGTTCCTACTCCAACCCGAACAACGGCTGCACCGACGAGCGGGAGGACGCGATCGCGGCGTACACCGACGCACTCGCCTGGTACGTCACCGGGGACGCACGGTATGCGCAGAAGTCGATCCAGATCATGGATGCCTGGTCGGCGACGATCACCGCACACACCGGCAGCAACGGTCCCCTGCAGACCGGCTGGGCCGCCTCGGTCTGGCCCCGGGCGGCCGAGATCATCAAGTACACGTACACGAGTTGGCCCAACGCCAACCGCTTCGCCACCATGCTGCGCAACGTCTACCTGCCGGTGGTGCGCAACGGTTCGAACAGCAACGGCAACTGGGAGCTGACCATGATGGAGGCCGCAGTCGGCATCGCCGTCTTCCTGGACGACCGGAGCGCCTACGACGCGGCGGTCACCCGCTTCCTCAACCGCACCCGGGCCTTCATCTACCTGCCCAGCGACGGCGCGTTGCCGTACACGATGCCCGGCAGCGGCCTGGACACCAGTGCGGAGATCATCGGCTACTGGCAGGGCCAGTCCACCTTCGTCGCCGGCCTCGCCCAGGAGACCTGCCGCGACTTCGTCCACACCGGGTACGGGATCTCCGCCATCTCGCACGTCGCGGAAACCTCCCGGATCCAGGGACGGGACCTGTACCCGCAGGTCGGTGAGCGGCTGCGCCAGGCGCTGGGCTTCCACTCGCGCTACCAGCTCGGCGAAGCGCCGCCCTCCTGGCTCTGCGGTGGCAGCCTCACCCGGGGCCTCGGGCCGATCACCGAGGTTGGCGCGGCCATACCTGAGTTGCCGAGGAATGCCTGCTTGCCGATGCGAGCCGGGGCGACACGCAGCCACCCGTGGCTCAGTTCGTACGTCGCGAC
>NZ_JBEYSL010000556.1:0-4094 GCF_040642735.1 Micromonospora sp. NPDC047753
GCCCGGACGCGGGAGGCAGGACACGGGGCGCCCGGACGCGGGAGGCAGGACACGGGCCACGGACAAAGGCGCGGGACGCAGGACGCGGCGCGCGCGGAGGGCTGGACGACACTGCGGCCGAGCCGGACGCAGCGATTCGCCGGATCAGACCCCCGTCGATCGAATTCGATCAAGCACCGAGGGGCGCCCGGCCTGATGGCCGAGCGCCCCTCGAAGGTGTTGCGGTACTACGGGTTGCTGGTGTTACCGGGTCACGCGGCGGCGGCCACCCACACCGGCCACCAGCGCGACGGCGATCGCGGCCAGCACGACCTGCACCAGCAGCTCGCCCCAGTCGATACCGCTCGTCTCGGTCGCGATGCCGATGGCCCGGGCCAGGACGGTGCCCAGCAGGGCCGCGCCGATACCGATCAGCATGTGCAGCCAGATCGGCATGTTCTGCTTACCCGGGACGACCAGGCGGCCGAGCGCGCCGACGATGAGACCGACAACGATCGCAGTGATGATGCCCCACACGGTGAACTCCACGGTCGCCCTCCTTCAAAAGAATGTCTGACACACGAGGTGTGTGCTTCCTGTCGTGACGGCTAAGTGCCCGACCCGCCGAAAGCCCAAACCGACTCACCTCAAAAGACAACGCCAGTTGTCGATGCTTCGGAGGTGCGTCGGTTGGCGCGGAAGTACGTCCACACAGGTAGGAGCCCATCTCCTCGGCCCACCGGCCCCGCGGCAGCGACCGAAAAATTCCGCACGGGTGGTCGCACCCACCGCACCGCAGCGCTGGGCGGCCGGCAGACACGGCGGTATACCGGGGCCAGGGTGGGCGAGCGCACCCACGAAACGCGACGCGCCCGGGTGCGGATGGCACCCGGGCGCGTACGGCGGTACGAACTACTTCTTGCCGGCGGCCTTGGCGTCGCCGGAGTCGGAGGAGAGGGCGGCGATGAAGGCCTCCTGCGGCACCTCGACCCGGCCGACCATCTTCATCCGCTTCTTGCCTTCCTTCTGCTTCTCCAGCAGCTTGCGCTTACGGCTGATGTCACCGCCGTAGCACTTGGCGAGCACGTCCTTACGGATCGCCCGGATGGTCTCCCGGGCGATGACCCGGCTGCCGATGGCCGCCTGGATCGGCACCTCGAACTGCTGGCGCGGGATCAGGGTGCGCAGCTTGGCGGCGATGGTGACGCCGTAGTTGTACGCCTTGTCCTTGTGCACGATGGCGCTGAACGCGTCCACCGGCTCGCCGTGCAGCAGGATGTCCACCTTCACCAGGTCGGACGCCTGCTCGCCGGAGGGCTCGTAGTCGAGTGAGGCGTAGCCCTTGGTACGGCTCTTCAACTGGTCGAAGAAGTCGTAGATGATCTCCGCGAGGGGCAGCGTGTAGCGCAGCTCCACCCGGTCGGCGGAGAGGTAGTCCATGCCGAGCAGGGTGCCGCGCCGGCCCTGGCAGAGCTCCATGACCGCGCCCACGTAGTCGTTGGGCGTCAGCACGGTGGCCCGGACCACCGGCTCGTACACCTCGGCGATCTTGCCGGTGGGGTACTCGCTCGGGTTGGTGACGACGATTTCCTCGCCGTCGTCGGTGATCGCCCGGTAGACGACGTTCGGCGCGGTGGAGATCAGGTCGAGGTTGTACTCGCGCTCCAGCCGCTCCCGGATGATCTCCAGGTGGAGCAGGCCGAGGAAGCCGCAGCGGAAGCCGAAGCCGAGCGCGCCGGAGGTCTCCGGCTCGTAGTCGAGGGCGGCGTCGTTGAGCTTGAGCTTGTCCAACGCCTCGCGCAGGTTGGGGTAGTCGGACCCGTCGATCGGGTAGAGGCCGGAGTAGACCATCGGCTTCGGGTCCTTGTAGCCACCCAACGCTTCGGCCGCCGGCCGGCTGTTGATGGTGACGGTGTCACCGACCCGGGACTGCCGGACGTCCTTCACACCGGTGATCAGATAGCCGACCTCGCCGACGCCGAGCGCCTCAGCCTTGACCATCTCGGGTGAGATGACACCGATCTCCAGCAGCTCGTGCACCGCGCCGGTGGACATCATCTTGATCCGGTCGCGCGCGCTGATCCGGCCGTCGATGACCCGGACGTACGTGACGACGCCGCGGTAGACGTCGTACACCGAATCGAAGATCATCGCCCGGGCGGGCGCCACGGCGTCACCGACCGGTGGGATGAACTGCCGGACGATCTCGTCGAGCAGGTACGGAACTCCCTCGCCGGTCTTGCCGGAGACCCGGATGCAGTCGGCCGGGTCGCCGCCGATCAGGTGGGCCAACTCCTCGGCGTACTTCTCCGGCTGGGCGGCCGGCAGGTCGATCTTGTTGAGCACCGGGATGATGCGCAGGTCGTTCTCGAGGGCCAGGTAGAGGTTGGCCAGGGTCTGCGCCTCGATGCCCTGCGCGGCGTCGACCAGCAGCACGGCACCCTCACAGGCGGCCAACGACCGGGACACCTCATAGGTGAAGTCCACGTGCCCCGGGGTGTCGATCATGTTGAGCACCGCCTGCTCACCAGCCCGCTCACCCTCGCGGATGGTCCACGGCATGCGGACGGCCTGGCTCTTGATGGTGATGCCGCGCTCGCGCTCGATGTCCATCCGGTCCAGGTACTGCGCGCGCATCTGCCGCGGGTCGACCACACCGGTGAGCTGCAACATCCGGTCGGCCAGGGTCGACTTCCCGTGGTCGATGTGGGCGATGATGCCGAAGTTCCGGATGCGACCGGGGTCGGTGGCACCAGGGGCGTTCGCGCCGGGATCGAGCTTCGGTGGCACAGCGGTCCGTTCTGGTCGGCTGACGTGAACAGGCCGGCGCGCCGCCGACCCCCTCTATGTTCCCACGCCGCCGGGGTACGCCCACTGCGCGGGCGATGGAACGGCCCGAGGACCCCTCACTCCATCGGCGGCTCGACGAAGAGCGCGGCCAGCCGGGGCAGCCGGCGACGCGCCTCGTCCTCGTCGTCGAAGTCCCAGAAGTCGTTGAGATCCGGCGTCCGCACCGGGTCACGGTCCGCCGGCAACTCGGTAGCGGTGGCCTTGCGGTACGCGTCCCACGGCACCGAGAGCATCTGCTCGGCGGAGAACTCCTCGCCGCTGAGCGAGGCCGCCCGCACCTGGGGCAGTTCGGCCAGCGAGTCCGGTTCGGTGACCGCGCCGGCGAAGACGGCCCGACCCTGGGTCATCAGCCAGCCCCGGAAGTGTTCGAAACCCTCAGCCGAGGCACCACCGTTGATCAGGTACGCCGCACCCCACAGATCCGCCTTGTGCGAGGCGGCCAGCACCCGCGTCTGGTGCCGCGCGTACCCGATGATGTCCTCCGGGTCGCGCTCGGCGAGCAACGCCACGGCTCGCGCGGCGACCGGGCCAGGCTCACCCCCACCGCCGGCCCGTGCCTGGTCGATCAGCTGCCAGAAGTCCTCGGTCCTCATGGCTTGGCAGTCTGGCAGTGTCGCCGTGCGTCGCGCACGTACCCCGGTGCAGCATGGTGTGATGTCCTCTCCCCCGCTGCCGCCGTACCACGCGAGCGCCCTGCGCCCGTCGTGGCCGGCGTTACCGGCGGCGCTGCGAGCCGCGGTCGCCGAACGGCTCGGCGCGCCGGTGGTCACCGCCCGGGTCGCGGGCGCGGGCTTCACCCGTGGGTTCGCCGCCGTGCTCGACACCGCCGACGGTGGTCGGGCCTTCGTGAAGGCCGCGCCCGCCGCCGAGCAACCGCACCTGGTCGACTGGTACGCCCGGGAGGCCGCGATCCTCGACCGGCTGCCGGCGGACCTGCCGGCGCCCCGCCCCCGGTGGACCCTCTCCGCGGCCGGCTGGTTCGTGCTCTGCACCGACGCCGTCGACGGGCACACCCCGCACCTGCCCTGGGTGCCCGCCGAGCTGGACGCCACCCTCGCCGGGTACGCGCAGGTCGCCGCCACCCTGGCCGCCCCGCCGGGCGAGCTGACCGGGCTGGGTTTGCCGCAGCTGGCCGACCTGGCCCGGTCGGACATCCTCTGGTGGGAGGAGGTCGCCGCCGGTCGGGAGCCGACCCCACCACTGCCCGCGCCACTGCTCGGCCGGCTGCCCGAGCTGGTGGAGTTGGAATCTCTCCTCCCCCGGTA
>NZ_JBEYSL010000557.1:0-4076 GCF_040642735.1 Micromonospora sp. NPDC047753
GTTTGTTCGAGGTGTAGGTCCAGGCCTGGTTGGTCTGCTTGTTGCAGTCGTAGAGCTGGACGCGGGTGCCGTTGGTGGTCGCCGCGTTCGGCACGTCGACGCACCGGCCGGACTGGGTGCCGACGATCTCGCTGGCCGAGCCCGGTGGGACGGTGGGGGTGGGGCCCGGCGTGGTGGGCGTGGGGGTGGTGCCGGGGCCGGCGCTGTTCAGGGCCTCCAGCGTGGAGGTGTAGGCGGCCTTCTTGTTGCCGCTGCAGTCGAAGAGCAGCGGAGTGCCACCGGAGCGCCACGAGTCACAGTCGCGCACCCCCCACACGGTGAGCCCGTTGCAGCGAGCCACGGCAAGGCAGTCGTTGACCACACTGCGGTAGGTGTTGGCCTGCGTCGTGCCGGACCCCTCAATGTCCAACTCGGTGATCTGCACGTCCACCCCGAGGGCGGCGAAGCTGGACAGCGTGGTGCGGTAGTTGCTGTTGTACGGCGAGTTGGCGTTGAAGTGCGACTGGAACCCGACGCAGTCGATCGGCACGCCACGGGACTTGAAGTCGCGCACCATGTTGTAGACCGCCTGGGTCTTGGCCCAGGTCCAGTTGTCGGTGTTGTAATCGTTGTAGCAGAGCTTCGCGTCCGGGTCCGCCGCGTCGGCGGCGCGGAACGCCGCCTCGATCCAGTCGTTGCCGGTGCGCTGGAGGTTCGAGTTACGACGGGCGCCGCTGTTGCCGTCCTCGAACGCCTCGTTCACGACGTCCCACGAGTAGATCTTGCCGCGGTAGTAGGTGGCCACCCTGGTGACGTGGTTCAGCATCGCGTTGCGCAGCGTGGTGCCCTCCATGCTCTGCATCCAGCCCGGCTGCTGCGAGTACCAGGCCAGGGTGTGGCCGCGGACCTTCCATCCCCGGGAGAGGGCGTGGTTCACGATCCGGTCCGCGTTGCCGAAGGTGAAGTTGTTCTGCTGCGGCTCCGTCGCGTCGATCTTCATTTCGTTTTCGGGGGTGATGGCATTGAACTCGCGGTTCAGGATCGTCGTGTAGGCGCTGTCGTTGAGTTTGTTGGCGGCGACGGCGGCACCGAAGTATCGGCCGGACTGGGCTGCGGCGGCACCGAGGGTCGTCTCGGCGGCCTGGGCCAGATTGGGCACCAGTGAGACGACCAGGGCCAGAATTATCGCGGCCGTTCCGGAAAGAGTGAGTGTTCGTAGTCGGGTGCGCCCGATGGGACGGGTCCGGGAAACCATGCTGATCCTCCAGTGGTGGGGTAGGGGATTCCTGTCGCTGTCCCAGCGGGGGCCCGCTGGAACAGCGGCGGACGCGATGGTGAGTTCGCCCGAGCGGGGGGCGGACTCAGGTCGGGCGTCCGCCCGGCTGCGAGTCGGTTCGGGCTACCTGGCCAGCGAATAGAGGGAGTGGTGACAGGTAGGCCCGGTCGCCCGTGGGGGAGTGGTTGCGGCGTTGGGCTCTTTCGGGGTGGACGTGGTCTCCTGGCAGGTGGGCGGGCCCGACGGTCGCGTGGAGCGCCTCCAGTGCTAACTGATCTTGTTAACGTTCACACTTGTCGATGGCTCTCAGGCTGGCAGAAAATTCCAGAGTTTTCAACCGGTAGTTTCGGACCTGTTACGGATCCGGGCGGAAGGGGTGGAGTCCGCGCGCACTGCGGCTGGTCGACCCGCGTTACGCGTGGACCAGACCGGAACCGACAAGCGGGACGGCCGCATCGGCGGGCTCCACGCGCTGTGGCGGATCGCAGAACCTGCTGCGTGCCCGGCGCAGAGCGGGAGTCGGGCTTACGGCTGCTCGTCGGCCTCGGGGTTGAGCTGGCGCATCAGCACCGCGAACCCTTGCCCCGACTCCACGAAACCCAGTTTTCGGTAAAGCGTCAGAGCGCTGTGATTGCTGTCGGTGACCTTGAGTCGTAGTTGTCGGACGCCGGCGGAGGGCGCGCGGTGCAGGACCCGCGAGATCATCGCTGTGGCCAGACCACTACGGCGCCAGGGCGCTCGGGTGCCCAGGCAGTGCAGGATCGCCGTCGGCGTGTCCGTGTTGCCGTCGGCGAGTGCGAAGAGGAAGGCGGCCACCGGGTTGTCGCCTCGGTCGGCCTCGGCGAGCACCAGGCAGGAGAGGTCGGGCAGGAACCGCGGATGCCCGGTCGCGTGCTGGGGCCAGGTGCGCTGGTCTGGTCGAACCGCTGCGGGGCTGTCGGCGTAGGCCTCATTGTGGGCCAACCGGGCGAGTTCGTCGTAGCGCTCGTCGACAGGTGTCAGCACCAGACCGGGCGGCAGCGCGGGAGCCGGCGGCTCGTCAGGCACCGCCAGGACGAGGTCCCGTTCGTGCCGGACCAGCGCGAAGCCGCCACGGATCAGCAGCTCGCGCCCGGCCGCGTCGTTCTCGGCAGACCGGATACCGAGGACGGCCTGTGCCGACCCCCGGTCGTTCCGCACCTGCTCCGCCTGGTCGATGAGCCAGTGGTGCAGCTCTGTGCGGACGTCGTCCGCGACGTCGGGATGAAACACGGTGGTCAGGCGAATGCGGAGCACGTCGTCCGCTGTTCCCATGTCGGCGACCTCGCCGTACGCGGCGACGCTGCCGGTGTCGTCGCGGCCGACCCGGGTACGTCCGGCACTGTCCGGCCCGAGAGTGGCCAGTCGGTTCCGGACGTCCTCAGCGCGTTGCTCCATGCCGACCGGGGCGACCGCCTCGGCGCGCTGGAAAAGTGCTGCCAGCTCTGCTGCCTCGGCTGGTGTGGCGCGACTCCAACTCGCGATCCTCATCGATGGCCATCCTATGGACCTGGCTCGATGAGGGTCAACCGCAGGTCGGGATCGCCGGAGAGCGTCAACCTAACCTCCTAGGATGCTCTACGGGTTGTGCCTCACTCGACAGTCTCGCCAGCAGCGTCAGCTGCTCGAACCGCCTGCGGCGACGCTTCTGGCAAGCGGAGCGTGACGCTACGGAGGTGGCCGTACACGCGCTGGAACGCTGCGCTCCGCCGACGCGGGTGGCTGAAAATTCCCGTCGAAATCCGGTAACCAAATCGGCGTGCCAACCCGTCAGGTCAATGACGGATCGCCACTGCGGGCGGTCGGCCGAGGAGGAACAAGGACATGGGCGACGTGCGTGGGCGTTTCAGGGACGACCTGGCCCGACACCCCGCCCCGCCATTGGGTGACCTGGTCCAGCAGGCGGTGGTGCAGGGCCGCCGACTGCGCCGCCGGCGTCGCCTGGCGCAGTTCGGCGCCGGCGGATCGGCCTTGGCGATGCTGCTCGTGATCGGCCTGGCCGCCGGTCCGCTCGGCATCGGAGCGGATGACACCGGTCAGCCCGGCGGGCCGAACCTGGTTTTGCCGGGCGGGTCGGTCGACACCGGCACGCCGTCCCCGACCGATTCCCCGACTGGCGGGTTCGAGCCGGGCACCGAAGAGAACCCCGCTCGGCCAGTGGGGCCGACTCCCTCCACCACTGTGATCGACACCGTGAGGATCGGGGCGGGGCCGGACGGTGAGCTGGCGACCACCACACCGCAGGGCGCCCTGGAACTGCTGATCCGGCTGCTGCCCCCGGGCAAGACCAGCGGTTACGCGAATCTGGAGAGCAGCGGGGCGGGCCCCGGCATGCCGTTCGTCCAGCTCTACCTCGACCGCGGCGACGGACCGGGCATGCTGCGGCTCTCCATCTACCGGGACCGCCTCGGCGGCGACCCTCGCCCGGGGACGGTGGAGCTGACCGAGGTACCCGGCAACTGCGTGCAGAGCCAGATGGTCACCGTGCATCACGACGCCGGCCTCCAGGTCGATCTCATGATCGCTACCTGTCTGGTCTGGGACCCCAAGGGAACCGTTCCGGCACCGGCCGTCCTCTCCGTGAAGGAGGCGACCGAGATCGCCGCCAACCCGACCTGGGGGACGAGACTGCCGGCCGAGTACGTCATCAACGGTGCCAAGAGGTTCCCCAAGTTGGCCCGGTCGAATGGCTGACGAAGACTTCGTGGACGAACCGGGCCCGCAGCGCCGCCCCGTCGACCTGCGCGAGCATGCCGTCACCGGCGCGGCTCAGCCCGGTGAGCTGGCACGGCCGTCGTACCTG
>NZ_JBEYSL010000558.1:0-4076 GCF_040642735.1 Micromonospora sp. NPDC047753
AGGCCGGGCTCCACCTTGGTCAACCCGGCGAAGCAGGTGTCGAGCTCCTCCGGGCTGCGCAGGACGCAGCCCGGCCAACCGGGTCAGGTCGATCCCCGCCTCGGTGTGCCCCGGCCGGCGCAGCACCCCGCCCTCGCGAGCGCGCAGCGGCACCACGTGGCCGGGGCGGGCCAGATCGGTCGGGTCGGTCGCCGCGTCGGCGAGCAGCCGGCTGGTGTGCGCGCGGTCGGCCGCCGAGATGCCGGTGCTGACGCCCTCGCGGGCGTCCACCGTCACCGTGTACGCGGTGCCACGCCGGTCCTGGTTGGTGTGGTGCATCGGCGGCAGGTCGAGCCGGTCTGCTTCGCTCTCGGTGAGCGCCACGCAGACGTAGCCGGAGGTGTAGCGCACCATGAACGCCATCAGCTCCGGCGTGGCCAACTCGGCCGCGAAGATCAGGTCGCCCTCGTTCTCCCGGTCCGCGTCATCGACCACGACGACCGGCCGGCCGGCCGCGATGTCCGCGATCGCCTGCTCGATATCCCCAAAGCTGGTCATGCGATGGCCTCCGTGTAGACGGGCGGGCGGGCGGCGGCCGGTCGGGTGGCGCGGGAGGTGCGCCACCAGGCGGCGAAGCCCCAGACGCAGAGGGCGCCGTAGATCAGGTACATGACGGCCGAGGGGTAGAACCCTCCGCGCAGCAGCAGCGGCACCCCGACCGCGTCCACAGCGATCCAGAGCAGCCAGAACTCGACCCAGCCGCGGGCCATGCCGTACGTGGCCAGCAGGCTGCCGGTGAGGATCCAGGCGTCGGGCAGCGGGCCCCACGAACCGAGGGCCTTGAGCAGCGGGTACGCCGCGGCGGTGCCGACCACGGCAGCCAGCAGCATCATCAGCCGCTCCCGCCCGGTGGCCCAGCGCGGGACGACAGCGGCCTGCCCGGAGTCGGCGCGACGGTTGCGCTGCCAGCGCCACCAGCCGTAGACGCTGACCGCGAAGAAGAACACCTGCCGGCCGGCCTGCCCGTACAGGTCGTGCTCCTGCGGGGTGGCGAACACCCCGCCGAGGAAGACGGTGAGCAGGAGCGCGTTACCGACCATGCCGACCGGCCACGCCCAGACCAGCCGGCGCAACCCGAGCAACGCCGAGACCAGCCCGAACGCGTTGCCGACGATCTCCCTGGCCAGCACCGGCGACCCGGCGACGTGCACCTGGGCGTCCAGCAGCCAGCTGAGCGGGCCCATCAGGCCACCCCGCCCTGGTCCGAGGTCAGCCCGCGGGCGTCGGCGTGGGTGAGCCGGTCGCCGAGCAGCCGCTCGACGTACTTGGCCAACACGTCGACCTCCAGGTTGACCGGGTCGCCGACGCCTTTCGCGCCGAGCGTGGTCAGCTTGAGCGTGGTCGGGATCAGCCCGACGGCGAACTCGTCCGCGCCGACGGCGGCGACTGTCAACGAGACACCGTCGATGGTGATCGAGCCCTTCTCCACCACGTACCGGGACAGGGCGGCGGGCAGCCGGAACCGGAGCGTCTCCCACTGCTCGGCCGGCTCCCGGGAGATCAGTTCACCGACGCCGTCGACGTGGCCCTGCACCAGGTGCCCGCCGAGCCGGCTACCGAGCGCGGCGGCCCGCTCCAGGTTGACCGGGTCGCCGGGGCGCAGCGCGCCCAGCGCGGAGCGGCGCAGCGTCTCCCCCATCACGTCGGCGGTGAAGACACCGTCGGCCACGTCCACGACGGTCAGGCAGACACCGTTGACGGCGATCGAGTCGCCGTGGCGGGCGTCGGACGTGACCAGCGGGCCGCGTACGCCCAGCAGCGCCGAATCGCCTGCCGTCGGCGCCACCCGGACGATCTCGCCCAGTTCCTCAATAATGCCGGTGAACATCTCAGCCCTCCCTTTTCCGGGGCAAAGCAGTGATCCGGAGATCCGGACCGATCTGCGTAACGTCGACGAACTCCAGATCGATGGCCTCGGCGATGGTGGTCACTCCCGCGTCGACCAGAGCCGTCGGGCCGGCGCCGAGCAACCGCGGCGCGACGTACCCGACGATCTTGTCGATCAGGCCGGCCTCCAGGAACGCGCCAGCCAGCCGGGGGCCGCCCTCCAGGAGCACCGCGCGGACCCCGCGCTGGTGCAGCGCCGCGAGCAGCGCCGACAGGTCGACCCGGCCGTCCGGGTCGGCGCCGACCTCGTCGGCGGTCGCGATCCAGGTGCGTGCGGCGCCGTCGCGGACCTTGGCGTCAGCCGGGGTACGCCCCGAGCTGTCCACCACCACCCGCAGCGGCTGCCGGATGGCCAGGCTGCCGTCACGCAGGTTACGGGCGGTCAACCGGGGGTCGTCGGCGAGCACGGTGCCCACCCCGGCGATGACCGCGTCGACGGTGCCGCGCAGCGCGTGCACGTCGATCCGGGCCGCCTCCGAGGTGATCCACATGCTGGTGCCGTCCGCCGCGGCGGAGCGACCGTCGAGCGTGGCGGCGTACTTCCAGATCACGTACGGCCAGCCTCGGCGCATCGAGGTCAACCACGCGACGTTGCCGGCCTCGGCCTCCTCGCCGCGTACCCCCAGATCGACCCGGACCCCGGCGGCGCGCAACGTGGCGGCACCCCCGGAAGCGACCGGGTTCGGGTCGGGTACGGCGATGACCACCCGGCCCACCCCGGCCTGGACGAGCGCGGAACTACAGGGACCGGTGCGGCCGGTGTGGTCGCAGGGCTCCAGAGTGACGATCGCGGTGCCGCCCTTGGCCCGCCGCCCGGCCTGCGCCAGAGCGACGATCTCGGCGTGCGGGCCCCCGGCGTACGCGTGGAAGCCCTCGCCCACGACCTCGCCGTCGGAGTCGAGGAGCACGCACCCGACCACGGGGTTGGGGCTGGTGGTGCCGAGCCCGCGCGCCGCCAACTCGATCGCACGCCGCATCGCCTCATCAACGGAGACGCTGGCCATCGCGCTGCCCTGCCCTCTCACTCGCCGTCCGCGCGCTGGCGGTCAGGGAGGCGGTGGCCATGGGGCCACGGGCAGGCGGTGGC
The DNA here is from genome assembly GCF_040642735.1 of Micromonospora sp. NPDC047753. NCBI lineage: Bacteria > Bacillati > Actinomycetota > Actinomycetes > Micromonosporales > Micromonosporaceae > Micromonospora > Micromonospora sp. NPDC047753. The sequence goes on from NZ_JBEYSL010000558.1 coordinate 3,014, forward strand.
GGATTCCGGGAACGGCACAGCCGCCCCGGGGGGTCGGCACGGCACGCTGAAGCCAGCGGCCGGCTCGGACCCGTCCGTCCCGCGCGCTGTCTCCCATCCGGACTTTCTGGGCGCGGACGAACCGCCCCCAACCGTCGGCCCCGGATTTTCACCAGGTCCACCGGACGGCAGAGCCGTCCGGGTCGCGGGCTGACCACGGTCGGACCGTGGATCACCGCCGGTTCGGAATTTCACCGAGTCCCGCCAGCGCGTGGTGGGTACACGGAAAGTCTTACACGCCGATCCGCCTCCGTCGCCACCTAGGCGAGCTACTTCACAGCGTTATCACGCTCAGGTGACGCCTCGACGCCGGTCCACCGCCACGTACGAGCCCGGTTGACTCTTGGCCACCGTCTTCATCTCCGAGGCCACCGCGATCGCTTCGAGCGGGTCGGTGAACCGCTTGCCGGCGTCGGAGAGGGACACCCCGATGGAGAGCGTGACCAGGGCCGCCCGCCGGATGTTGCCGCGTCGATCCTTCAACTCGACGAAGCCACGCTCCCGGTCGGTCTGGTCGTAGAGCGTGTCGGCGGCGTTCTCGAAGTCGACGACCGCCCGGGACGTCAGTGGGCGCACCTGGTCCGGGGCGCAGACGATGACGAAGTCGTCGCCACCGACGTGACCGAGGAAGGCCGGTGGCAGCCCGACGCCCACCACCGCCCGGTGCAGGCTGCGGGCCAGCGCGGAGATGAAGTCGTCGCCGCGCACGAAGCCGTACCTGTCGTTCACGCTCTTGAACCGGTCGATGTCGACGTAGCCGACGGCGTAGTCCACGCCGTTGCGGACCCGATCGCTGATCTCCCGACGGATCCGGCTGTTGCCGGGCAGCCCGGTCAGCGGGGAAACCTCCCGGAACTCCTTGTTGCGGCGCAGCGTGGACGAGACCCGGGCCACCAGCTCGGCGGTGTCGAACGGCTTGGCCGGCAGGCTCGTGTAGGCCACGTAGAGCATTCCGGTCCGCGCGAAGTTCGGCAACTCTAGCCCCGAGGTACGACAGTTTCCCTCGCCCGCACATTCCCCCAGC
>NZ_JBEYSL010000559.1:0-4063 GCF_040642735.1 Micromonospora sp. NPDC047753
AGGGTGACAAGGCGAGTCGATGACATCCCGGCATGGTGGACCACTGGCGAGTTGCCCGCGATCCCGCTGGGGCAGGTCGGCGACTTGCGGCGCGATCCGCGCGCCCTGAATCGCCGAGCGCATGACCTGGAGGGCCTCACTGCAATGAGCGTGATGTCTGTGAGTCATCACGATGACTCACAGACATCAGACTGATCAGCGGATGTGGTTCCAGCGCTCGTCCCCGGCTAGCCGTTGGGCCTGACGGCCACGGCGGCAGAGCAGTCCGCGGGCGGGGCAGTCCGCGGCGGGGTGGCAGGGGCGGGGCGAGGCGGGGTGGCAGGGGCGGGGGCGGGGGCGGGGCGAGGCGGGGTGGCAGGGGCGGGGGCGGGGCGAGGCGGGGTGTGGGGCGCGAGGCGGGGTGGGGCGCGAGGCGGGGTGGGGCGCGAGGCGGGGTGGGGCGCGAGGCGGCGTGCTTCCGAGAGCCGGGTCGAGCACGCACTCCCGCCGCTCGACCCCACACTCGCCCCGCCGCCCCGCCGCCCCGCCGCCCCGCCGCCCGACCTCACACTCGCGCCGCCGGTAGCGCGACGCCACGAGCCGGCGGCCGGACCCCTGTGGGCCGAGCCGCCGGCTCTCCGCTGCGGTGGTACCGGGACGCGCCGGTCGGATCAGGCCGTCCGGTTGCGGTTGTACAGGGCCTTGGCCCACAGGAAGCCACCCGCTGTGATGACGGCGCACCAGATGACCGCGATGATCCCGTTGGCGCCGATCCCGGTGCCCAGGAGCAGGCCGCGAAGGGTCTCCATGACGGGCGTGAAGGGCTGGTAGTCCGCGAACAGCCGCACGGCGGTCGGCATGGAGTCGGTGGGGACGAACCCGCTGCCGAGGAACGGTAGGAGGATCAGCGGCATGGGCAGGTTGCTCGCCGTCTCGACACTGTCACTGACCAGGCCGAGGGCGACGGACAGCCAGGTCAGCGCAAAGGTGATCATGGCGAGTACGCCGACCGCCGCGAGCCACTCGACCGCGTTCGCGTTGGGCCGGAACCCGACCAGCAGCGCCACGACGGTGACGGCCGCGAGGCTGAGCATGGTCTGCACCAGGCTGCCCAGTACGTGACCCGTCAGGACTGACGGTCGGAAGATCGACATCGTGCGGAACCGGGCGATGATCCCCTCGGTCATGTCCATCGCGACCGAGATGGCGGTGCCCTGCGCGGCGCTGACCACTGTGATGAGCAGGATGCCGGGGGTGACGTAGTTGGCGTACTGGGAGCGGCCGCCGGACGGGCCGAGACCGGCGCCGAGCGTGCCGCCGAAGACGTAGACGAAGAGCAGCAGGATGATGATCGGGATGCCGATGAGCAGGAACGTCATCGACGGGTACCGCCGCATGTGCAGCAGGTTTCGCCGCAGCATGGTGCTCGAGTCGCGGACGGCGAGGGAGAGGGTGCTCATCGCGCGGGAGCCCTTTCGTTGTCGGATCGGCTGGCCCGGGTGTCAGGCTGCCCGGTGAGGGTGAGGAAGACGTCGTCGAGGTCGGGGGTGTGCACGGAGAGCCCCGCCACGCTGATCGAGGCGTGGTCGAGCTGGTCGAGCAGGGATCGCAGCGACCCGACCCCTCCGTCACTCGGCACCTGGAGGGTGAGCGCCGCGTCGTCGCGGGTGGCGGCCTCGAACGTCCGGGCCGCCGAGTCGAGCCCCTCCTGGTCGGCGAACTGCAACACGACGTGGCCGCCCGGGATGAGCCGCTTGAGCTCGCGCGGCGTGCCCTCGGCGATCAGCCGTCCGTGGTCGAGGAACGCCACCCGGTCGGCGAGCTGGTCGGCCTCCTCCAGGTACTGCGTGGTGAGCAGGATGGTCACGCCCTCGGCGGCGAGTGCGCGGATGATGTGCCACATGGCCCGGCGGCTGCGCGGGTCAAGGCCGGTGGTCGGCTCGTCGAGGAAGATGACGCGGGGCTCGCCGACCAGGGTCATCGCGAGGTCGAGCCGGCGGCGCATACCGCCGGAGTACGTGGACGCCGGCTTGCCCGCCGCCTCGGTCAGGTCGAACTGGTCGAGGAGGTCGTCGATTCGCCGCCGACCGACGGCCCGGTCCAGGTGGCACAGGTCGGCCATCAGGGTCAGGTTCTCCCGACCGGTGAGCAGGTTGTCGACGGCGGAGAACTGGCCGGTGACGCCGATCAGCGCGCGTACCGCGTCGGGTTCCCGGGTCAGGTCGTGCCCGAAGACACGGGCGTTACCGCCGTCGGCGTCGATGAGGGTGGAGAGGATCTGCACGGTGGTGGTCTTGCCGGCGCCGTTCGGACCGAGCAACGCGAAGATGGTGCCCTCGGTGATCATCAAGTCGATGCCGTCCAGCACGACCTTGTCGCCGTAGGACTTGCGCAGGTCGGTGGCGACAATCGCGGGGTTCATGGAACTGGTCATGGTCTCCTCATCTGTGGTCGGCGGGGCGGTGGGTCAGGCGCGGCGGATCATGATGTCGCCGAAGGAGGTGTTCGCCCGGACCTCGACCGTCTCGTCGGTCTGCGCCGGGCTGTCGGTCGACTCCAGCGCGTTGTGCACACGGCCGTGCTTGGAACTGACGTCCAGCCAGGCGGCCGTCCCGCGACGGATGCCGACCTCGATGGCGCCGTAGGAGGTCTGCAACTCGACAACTCCCCGGACGACCTCGCCCAGCCGGAGGTTGCCGTAAGCGGTACGGGCCGTCACCGAGGCCAGTGCGGTGTCCACCGTGACGTCGCCGTAGGCCGTGTTGATCCGGACGGCGCCGCCACCGCTACCGATCCAGCAGTCACCGGAGGAGTTCTTGATCTCGGCGCTGCCGTCGACGACTCCGAGACGCACCTTGCCGGACGACACCTTCACCCGGGCGGAGCCGAGGACGCGCTCGGCCGCGACCTCGCCGTGGCTGGAGTCGATGTCCAGCGGCCCGGTCTCGTCGAGCCTGATGTTGCCACCGGTCTTGATGCGGCACTCGCCGAGCCGGCCCTCGCAGCGGAACGCCGCCCACGACGACTCGGCCTGTACGCCCGATCCGGTCGGCAGCTCGATCAGGACGTCGACCGACGGTCCGGCACCGAACCCGTAGCGGCGCCAACTCTTCGGCACCCTGACCACCAGCTGCCCGGCGGCGTACTCGACCGTGGTCTGCTCCGCGGCACTCAGGTCGGCCTTGCTCGACGGGTCGCGGGGCCGCACGGTCACCACCGTGTCGGTGCGGTCGCTGGCCGCGATCCAGACATCCCCGACCGGGATCTCGATCCGGGCGGAAATCGCTTCTGGCGTGTCGAAAACAGGCATGGTGGTCTCCCGAAAGGTGGTCGGCGAAGGTCGCCGCTGGTCAGCGGCGTGATGAGGTGGGGTACGAGGGGGTTAGCGGGCCCAACCGGTGAAATGCTGGCCGAAGCGCGGCTCCGGACGGCGGGGCGGACGACGCTCCGCCTCGCCCCCACCGACGGCACCGGCGACGGCGCGCACCAACCAGGCGTTGACGGAGAGCCCGGCGCGCCCGGCGGCCTCCTCGACGCTGGCCTTCAGGTGGTCGGGCAGCCGCAGGTTGATCCGTGAGGTGCCGCCCTCGTCACCCTCGGGTGCGGACACCGGCACCGACAGCGGCGGCGGGCCGCTCGCCTCGCTCGCCGTTTCGACCGGCAGGTTGGCGGGTGCCACCACGAAGTCGGGCTCGCGCCCGCGCAGCCGAACGTGCACCGAGCCCGGTGCGAGATCGCGGGTGATCTCGTCGGCCGCGTCGGACAGCGCTTCGAGCAGCGTGAGACGGGTGGCCGCTTCCAACTGCGCGAAGAGTCGTTCGGCCAACGCCCGGGCCTCCGGGTCCACGCCCTCGGCGGCAAGGGCGAACTCGTTACGCAGGTTCTCGACGTATGACCTCAGCTCCATGGCACCATAGTGGCACCATTTTGGCTCAGAGCGCAACGGTCATGGCTCAGAAAGATGCCACGAACTGGCACCGCCGGGGGTCCGGCGAAACCGAACAGGGCCACGCCGACCACTCCTGCTGGGCGCGCGGGCAGGCATGGGGCATCTACGGGTTCAGCCTCAACCACCGGCACATCG
>NZ_JBEYSL010000560.1:0-4058 GCF_040642735.1 Micromonospora sp. NPDC047753
GAAGACCCCGTCGACCCTTGCCACGTCGAACCCGGTCGCGTCGCCGCACTCGACGGTGAACAGCTCGGCCAGGCCGGCCGCCTCGGCGTTGGCGGCGGCCATCGCCGCGGTCACCGGGTCAGCCTCCACCCCGTACACCCGGATGCCGGCGCGGGCGGCGGCCAGCGCGTCGGCCCCGAGCCCGCACCCGAGATCGGCCAGGGTCCGCACGCCGGCCGCGTGCAACCGGGCGGCTCGACGGTCGGCGACCACCCGGCGGGTGGCCTGCTCCAGGCCGGGGCGGGTGAGGAACATCCCAGCGGCGGCCGAGCCGAACTTGCCCACCGCCCGGTGGCGCAACTCGGCCTGGGTCAACGCCGCCGCGGCCAACGTCGGCGGCACCCCGGTCGCGCGCAGGGCCGACGCCGCGACCAGTGGGTCACCGCCGGCCAGGTCGGCCGCCGCGGTGAGCGCGGCCGACCCCTCAGGGGTACGCAGCGCCGCCAGCTGATCGAGATCCACCCGGCCATTGTCCCGTCCGACTCGGAAAACTTGGCTGGCGGGGCGCGACGCGCTGGCACTCTCCTTGACGGAGTGCTAGCCACGGAATAACCTGCGATTAGCACTCTCACCCTGAGGGTGCCAGCTTCCGGGTCTCGCGACCCGGGTGCGCACGCCAGGCGGACCGGCACCCGCGACGACGGCACCGCCCGGTGGCATGAGGCAGATTGACGCTGGTCAGCCCCGCTGGCCAGCAACGAAACCAGTACCCCAGGAGGGTATGCCCGTGACTACCGCGACCAAGGTTGCGATCAAGCCGCTCGAGGACCGCATCGTGGTCCAGGCGAACGAGGCTGAGACCACCACGGCGTCGGGCATCGTGATCCCCGACACCGCCAAGGAGAAGCCGCAGGAGGGCACCGTCCTCGCTGTGGGCCCGGGGCGCGTCGACGACAACGGCAACCGGGTTCCGGTTGACGTGCAGGTCGGCGACACCGTCCTTTACTCGAAGTACGGCGGCACCGAGGTCAAGTACGCCGGCGAGGAGTACCTGGTGCTCTCCGCCCGCGACGTCCTCGCGGTCATCGAGAAGTAAGCAACCGATCAGTGCCACTGCCCCGGTCCGGCTCGCCGGGCCGGGGCAATGGCGCTTCGAAGGGACATTAATGGCGAAGATCCTGAGCTTCTCGGACGACGCCCGGCACCTGCTGGAGCACGGTGTCAACGCCCTCGCGGACGCGGTCAAGGTCACCCTCGGCCCGCGCGGGCGCAACGTCGTCCTGGACAAGAAATTCGGTGCGCCGACGATCACCAACGATGGTGTGACCATCGCCAAGGAGATCGAGCTCACCAACCCGTACGAGAACCTTGGCGCGCAGCTGGTCAAGGAGGTGGCGACCAAGACCAACGACGTCGCCGGCGACGGCACCACCACCGCGACCGTGCTGGCCCAGGCGATGGTTCGCGAGGGTCTGCGCAACGTGACCGCCGGGACCAACCCGGCCGGTCTCAAGCGGGGCATCGACGCGGCGGCCATGAAGGTCTCCGAGGCGCTGCTCGGCAAGGCCGCCGAGGTCACCAGCAAGGAATCGATCGCGAACGTGGCGACGATCTCCGCGCAGGACTCGACGATCGGCGATCTGATCGCCGAGGCGATGGAGCGTGTCGGCCGCGACGGTGTCATCACCGTCGAGGAAGGCTCGATGCTCACCACCGAACTGGACGTGACCGAAGGTCTCCAGTTCGACAAGGGCTTCATCTCGCCGAACTTCGTCACCGACCTGGAGGGTCAGGAGTCCGTCCTTGAGGACGCGTACATCCTGGTCACCACCCAGAAGATCTCGGCGATCGAGGAGCTGCTGCCGCTGCTGGAGAAGGTCCTGCAGAACAGCAAGCCCCTGCTGATCATCGCCGAGGACGTGGACGGCCAGGCGCTCTCCACCCTGGTGGTCAACTCGCTGCGCAAGACCCTCAAGGTCTGCGCGGTCAAGGCCCCCGGCTTCGGTGACCGGCGCAAGGCAATGCTCCAGGACATCGCGATCTCCACGGGCGCCGAGCTGGTCGCCCCGGAGCTGGGCTACAAGCTCGACCAGGTCGGCCTGGAGGTGCTCGGCACCGCCCGGCGCGTCGTGGTCGACAAGGAGAACACCACGATCGTCGACGGCGGTGGCCAGAAGGCCGACGTCACCGACCGGGTCTCCCAGATCCGCAAGGAGATCGAGGCCTCCGACTCCGACTGGGACCGGGAGAAGCTGGCCGAGCGGCTGGCGAAGCTCTCCGGTGGCATCGCCGTCATCAAGGCCGGCGCGGCGACCGAGGTCGAGATGAAGGAGCGCAAGCACCGCATCGAGGACGCCATCGCGGCGACCAAGGCCGCGGTCGAGGAGGGCACCGTGCCCGGCGGCGGCGCCGCCCTGGTGCAGATCCTCTCGGTGCTCGACGACGACCTGGGCTTCACCGGTGACGAGAAGGTTGGCGTCTCGGTCGTGCGCAAGGCGCTCGTCGAGCCGCTGCGCTGGATCGCCCAGAACGCCGGTCACGACGGCTACGTCGTGACGCAGAAGGTCGCCGACCTCAAGTGGGGCAACGGCCTCGACGCCGCCAAGGGCGAGTACGTCGACCTGGTCAAGGCCGGCATCATCGACCCGGTGAAGGTGACCCGCAACGCGGTCACCAACGCCGCCTCGATCGCCGGTCTGCTGCTCACCACGGAGAGTCTCGTGGTGGAGAAGCCGGAGCAGGCCGAGCCGGCCGCCGGCGGCGGGCACGGCCACGGCCACCAGCACGGTCCGGGCTTCTGATCCGGTAGCGACACCCGTTCCGGGGCGCACCGCCTGACGGCGGTGCGCCCCGGACCGTTCCTGCGGGCCGCCAGGTCATTACCGAACGCTGACGTTGTTGGCGACCGGGCGAGATGATCGCGCACACTGGGCCGATGAGCACCACGTCACGGCGGTACGCCGCGTTGGCCGGAATCACCGCCGCCGCCGTCGCGATCGGGATCGCCGAACCGGTCGCGGTGTTGACCGGTCCCCGGTCAGCGCCCCTGGTCGCGGTCGGCGGGGTCGTCGTCGACGCCGTCCCCGAATCGCTGAAGCAACTCGCCATCGACCTCTTCGGCACCGCCGACAAGATCGCGCTGCTGATCGGCACGGCCGTGTTGCTGGGAGGCTTCGCCGCTCTCTTCGGCGTACTGGCGGTCCGCCGACTGGTACTCGGCCTGGCCGGCATCGCCGCGTTCGGCGCCATCGGGGTGGCAGCCGCGTTGACCCGCTCCGGTGCTGACCTCGCCGACGCGCTGCCGTCCCTGGTCGGCGCCGGTCTCGGCGCCCTGGTGCTCTGGCTGTTCATCGGCGGACCGTTCGAGCTGGACCCCTGGTCCTGGTCACCACCCACGCCGCCCGCTGGTCCGGTGTCGCAGGCCGGTCCGGTGTCGTCCGCTGGTCCCGGGTCGCAGGCCGGTCCGGTGTCGTCCGCTGGCCCCGGGTCGCAGGCCGTTTTGGGGTCGTCCGCTGGTCCGGGGTCGCAGGCTGGTCCGGGGTCGGGGTTGCCCGGAGAGTCGGTGCCGGTGTCCCCGGCAGGGCCGGTGCCGGTGACTCCCGCCGGGCCGACGACGGTGGTCGAAGCGGTCGGGCCTGTCGAAGTGGACCCGGAGTCGCGGCGACGGTTCCTCACCGGCAGCGGAGTACTGCTCGGCACGGCCGTGGTGGCCGGCCTCGGTGGGCGGTGGCTGGCAGGGCGGCGCGGCGTGTCCGCGGCCCGCGACGCGATCCGCCTGCCCGCGCCGATCGCCCCCGCACCGGCCGTACCGGCGGGCGCGGACCTCTCACTGACGCAGCTCGCGCCGTACGTCACCCCGAACTTCGGGTTCTACCGGATCGACACCGCGCTGGTGGTGCCCCAGGTCGACCCGGACACCTGGCGGCTGCGGATCCACGGACGGGTCGGCAGGGAACGCACCTACAGCTACGCGGATCTGCTGGCCCGACCACTGGTCGAGCGGTACGTCACGTTGGCCTGCGTCTCCAACGAGGTGGGCGGGGACCTGATCGGCAATGCCCTGTGGCTCGGCGTACCCC
>NZ_JBEYSL010000561.1:0-4055 GCF_040642735.1 Micromonospora sp. NPDC047753
ACGGGATGACCACCCTGCCGGGCTGGCCGGCCCCCCGGATCACCGACTGGCTGACCTTCGCGGGCCGAGCGGTCGAACGGCCCGACGTTGTCCAGCCCGAGGAAGCCGCCCTCGAAGACGTTGTTGCCGCCGGTGTCCTTGCGGTTGACCCACCAGGTGAAGTTGAGCAGCAGCTTGTGCATCACCCGGGCCAGGAACTCGTAGTCCCGGCCGCCGTCGATCTCGAACACCTTCAGCGCCGCCCACGCGTGCACCGGCGGGTTCACGTCACCGAACGCCCACTCGTACGCCGGGATCTGCCCGTTGGGGTGCAGGTACCACTCGCGGAGCAGGAGCAGGATCTGCTCCTTGGCGAAGCCCGGGTCGACCCGGGCGATGCTCACGCAGTGGAACGCCAGGTCCCAGGCCGCGTACCAGGGGTATTCCCACGGGTCCGGCATGGAGATGACGTCGAAGCTGGTCATGTGCCACCAGGCGCTGTTGCGCCCGTGCCGACGCCCGGCCGGCGGTGTCGAGCCCGGGTCGCCGTCGAGCCACCGTTTGACGTCGAAGTGGTAGAACTGCTTGCCCCACATCAGCCCGGCGATCGCCGTCCGGGCGACCAGCGCCTCGTCGGGGGTGGCGGCCGGCGGGATGACTCCGGCGAAGAACCGGTTCGCCTCGGCCCGCCGCGCCCACACCACGGCCTCGAAGCCCTCGCTGAGGTCGGCCGGGGGCGGCGGTGCGGCGGCCGGCGGCGACGCGGTGCGGGTCAGCCGCAGCCGGATCTGGCGCTGCCCGCCGGCCGGCACGTCGAGCACGTAGTGCAGCGCGCCCTTGGTGCCCTCCCGGGCCGGGTTGACAGTGGCCGCGCCGTTGACGACGTGGTCGTTGATGCCGTCCTTCGGGTACGGGGAGCGGCCGGGCAGGCCCCAGAGCCGTTCGGCGTTCGTGTCGTTGTCGCAGAGCAGCGGCACCGGGCCGCCGTCGCCCTCCAGCAGCAGTTGGCCGAACACCCGGTGTTCGCCGACGAGGCGGGTGCCCTGACCGGTCAGCCGGGGGATCCGGTCGCCGCCGGGCAGACCCCAGGACCAGGTGTTACGGAACCACAGGGTGGGCAGGACGTGCAGGGTGGCCGCCTGGTCGCCCCGGTTGGCGACGGTCACCACCATGCAGAGGTCGGTCGGGGACGCCTTGGCGTAGTCGACCGTCACCGCCCAGTACCTGTCGTCGTCGAAGATCCCGGTGTCGACCAGCTCGTACTCGGTGTCGTCGCGGCCGCGCAACGCGTTCACCGCGACGAGTTCGTCGTACGGGAAGGCGGCCTGCGGGTAGTGGTAGCGCCAGCGCATCCAGGAGTGGGTGGGCGTGGAGTCCTCGTACCACCAGTACTCCTTGGCGTCCTCTCCGTGGTTGCCGCTGTCGCCGCCGAGGCCGAACATCCGCTCCTTGAGGATCGGGTCCTTGCCGTTCCAGAGGGCGAGGGCGAACGCGAAGGTCTGTCGTTCGTCGCAGACGCCGGCCATCCCGTCTTCATTCCACCGGTAGGCTCTGGACCGCGCATGGTCATGCGGGAAGTAGTCCCAGGCCGTACCGTGCTCGCTGTAGTCCTCCCGTACCGTCCCCCACGCCCGCTCGGACAGATAGGGACCCCATGCACGCCAGTCCTGCTCCCCCGAGTCGGCCTGGGCGAGCCGGAGCCGCTCAGCGTCGGGTGGCGAGGCGTCGGAGGACGATCGGTCAGTGATCACGTGCACATCTTTGACGTCGCCGCGGTACTTGACCACAGCGGCCATTCTCGTCGTGGCGTGTTACACGTTGCCGCCGGTGGAGGAAACTTGATCGACATTCGGTTCGGCCCGCAGGTCTGCGGCGATCTGACCAGCGCGGCCAGCCGGGAGTGGCTGGTCCCCGACGGCCTCGGCGGCTACGCGATGGGCACCGTCGGCGGGCTGCGGACACGTCGCTACCACGGCCTGTTGGTGGTTCCCGGCGAAACGCCGGCGTCCCGTCAGGTGGGACTGGTCAGTCTTGATCCGGCGGTCACCCTGCCGTCCGGCGTACGGGTCCGCCTCGGCGCGCACGAGTGGGCCTCCGGCGACGTGGACCCGCGCGGCTTCGAGCTGTTGGAGCGCTTCGACCTGGTCGACGGGCTGCCCCGGTGGCGGTGGCGGATCGGCGCGGTGGTCATCGAACGGGAGCTGGCCATGCTGCCCGGCCGCTCCTGCGTCGCGGTGGTGCACCGACTGGTCGCCGGTGGTCCCGTGCGGCTGGAGCTGTCGGCCGCCTGCACCTGGCGGGACGCGCACGGCGAACGGCGGGCCGACGGCCCGGTCCCGCAGGTCGAGGCGGTGGCCGACGGCGCGGTGGTCGAGGGCGCGTACCGGCTCGCCGGCCCGGGCTGGACGCCCGAGGGGCAGTGGTGGCTGGGCGTGCACCACCGCGAGGAGGCCAACCGTGGTCTGAACGCGGACGAGGATCTCTGGTACGCGGGCCGCTTCTCCGGTGAGCTGGAACGCCCCGGCGACACGGTGTCGGTGCGGGCCTGGGCCGGTCGGCTCGACGAGGAGCCGCCGCCGGGCACGGAGATCGTGGCCACGGCCCGGCGGCGCAACCGGCTGGTGGTGGCGACGGCGAAGCCGGCCGACGACGTGGACGCCACCCTGGCGCTGGCCGCCGACGCGTTCGTGGTGCGCACCGACCAGGCGGCGGTCGACGTGGTGGCCGGGTACCCGTGGTTCGGGGCGTGGTCGCGGGACACGATGATCTCGTACGAGGGGCTGTTCCTCTGCACGGGTCGCGCCGACGAGGGTCGGGAGCTGCTGCGGGCGTACGCGGCGACGCTGTCCGAGGGGATGCTCGCCAACACGGCCGACACCGGTCGGGTGGAGTACAACACCGTCGACGGCACGCTGTGGTTCCTGCACGCGGTGAGCCGGCACGTCACCGTCACCGGCGACACCGACCTCGGCGACGAGCTGCTGCCGGCGCTGCGCACTGTGGTCGACGCGCACACCGCCGGCACCCGGTACGGGATCCGGGTCGACCCGGCCGACGGGCTGCTCACCCAGGGCGCCGCCGGCACCGCGCTGACCTGGATGGATGCCCGGGTGTACGGGGTGCCGGTCACCCCGCGGACCGGTAAGCCGGTCGAGGTCAACGCGCTGTGGATCAACGGGCTGGCCGGGCTCGCGGAGCTGGCCGAGCTGGCCGGGCAGGACGCCGACGAGCTGTGGCGACTCCACCGGCAGGCCACCGCCTCGTTCCGGGAGCGGTTCCCAACCCCGACCGGCTGGCTGCACGACGTGCTGGACGCGCCCGCGCCGGCGTACCCGTTGGGTGGCGCCGCGGTGCACGACGACGACGCGTTGCGTCCCAACCAGCTGCTGGCCTGGTCGCTGCCGTACGCGCCGATGGAGCCGGACGAGGCGACGGTGCGGCGGGTCGGGGGCGGTCTGCTCACCCCGCTCGGGCCGCGCAGTCTGGCCCCGGATTCCGCGGAGTTCGTGGGCCGGCACCGGGGCGGCCCGGCCGAGCGGGACGGGGGCTACCACCAGGGCACGGTCTGGCCGTGGTTGCTCGGCCCGTACGTGGACGCCGCCCGGCGGGGGAGGATGTCCGTCGATGACGTATTCGTCGGCATTGAGTCCCATTTGATGGAATATGGGTTAGGCTCAGTGAGCGAGACGGCCGATGGCCTCGCGCCGCACACCGCTACCGGGTGCCCGTTCCAGGCGTGGTCGGTGGCCGAGCTGCTGCGGGTGCGGCGAAAGAGCCAGTAGCGCTTTACACGACCGCAACGGTGGTGTCGCCGCTGGTTATCGCGATCCCGGCAGGATTGGCCTCGATCCAGACGCGACGGCGACATCAATTCGGTGTCTGTCGGCGCGCGCCCGGGGACAACTCAAAGGGGGCCGCATGTCACTCGATGCCCACGTGATCGACATCAACCCCGCCCGACAGCTGCGGGTGCTGATGCTCTCCTGGGAGTACCCGCCGGTGCTCGTCGGCGGCCTCGGCCGACACGTGCACGCCCTCTCCGTCGCCCTCGCCGCCGCCGGCCACGAAGTCACCGT
>NZ_JBEYSL010000562.1:0-4030 GCF_040642735.1 Micromonospora sp. NPDC047753
GCCCATGCCCGGCGGGCAGCCGCAGACCGCTGGCTGGCCGCCGCCCGGCACCGGCTATCCGCCCCCCGGCACCGGCTGACACGGATCACCGCCCGCCGTATTGGTGGATCTGGCTGCGACCGGTCCTGAGCTGGGCTCCGACCGTGGGTACCCTTGACCCGAACGAGCGTGGCGGGTCGCCCTCCAGTGGGAAACAAGGGACAACCCGGATACCGGCCCTTGACGCGGCCCGGGGCTGCCAGGCACGCTGACACCAGCAAGACACCGCGCTTGCGACGGCCACGACGTGGGTATGACAGCGGCGGCACCATCGGCCGCTGTAACCCGAGCGGCCCAGTGGGGAGTTGCGTTCTGAGCGGCCCGGCAGACCCCGGTTGACGGGGCCGAGGCGCGCTCCGCAAACAACCTGCGGGGTGGGCTGGACAGCGGTTAGCCTCTCGGCTACACTGCTAGTTTGCGCTGCCTTCCGACTTGACCCCTGCTCGGAAATGTCCGTTTACGGATATTTCTGGTGGGGTCATTGGAGTGCACGCGTACCAGCCGTTCTGCAGCACCGGTCCTCGGAAGGACGCATCTTGGCAGCTTCCCGCCCTGCGAAGACCAGTCGTACGTCGAGCGCATTCGCTCCCCGCCGAGTTTCATTCGGCAGGATCACCGAACACCTCGAGGTCCCCAACCTCCTTGCCATTCAGAACGAGTCCTTCGACTGGCTCGTCGGCAACGAGGCTTGGCAGGGCCGGTCGGCGGACGACCCGCACGCACGATCGGGTCTCGCGGAGATCCTTGAAGAGATCAGTCCCATTGAGGACTTCTCCGGCACCATGTCGCTCTCCTTCTCAGCGCCGCGCTTCGACGAGGTCAAGGCCTCGATCGAGGAGTGCAAGGAGAAGGACCTGACCTACTGCGCTCCGCTCTTCGTGACCGCGGAGTTCACCAACAACACCACTGGCGAGATCAAGAGCCAGACGGTGTTCATGGGTGACTTCCCGATGATGACGCCCAAGGGCACCTTCGTCATCAACGGCACCGAGCGCGTCGTGGTCAGCCAGCTCGTCCGGTCTCCGGGCGTGTACTTCGACAAGCAGCCGGACAAGACCTCCGACCGCGACCTCTCCAGCGTCAAGGTCATCCCGAGTCGGGGTGCCTGGCTGGAGTTCGACATCGATAAGCGCGACACGGTCGGTGTGCGCATCGACCGTAAGCGTCGGCAGGCCGTCACCGTCCTGCTCAAGGCCATCGGATGGTCGGCCGAGCGAATTCGTGAGAAGTTCGGCTGGTCCGAGCTGATGATGACCACGCTCGAGAAGGACCACATCGCCGGCGCCGACGAGGCTCTGCTCGACATCTACCGCAAGCTGCGCCCTGGCGAGCCGCCGACGCGCGAGAACGCCCAGACCCTGCTCGACAACCTCTTCTTCAACCCGAAGAGGTACGACGTCGCCAAGGTCGGGCGCTACAAGTTCAACAAGAAGCTGGAAGTCGACGTGCCGATCACCACCGGCACGCTGACCGAGGACGACATCGTCGCCACCGTGGAATACCTGTGCCGGCTGCACGCCGGTGAGGACGGCTACGAGGCCGACGACATCGACCACTTCGGCAACCGGCGCCTCCGTACCGTGGGCGAGCTGATCCAGAACCAGGTTCGGGTCGGCCTGTCCCGGATGGAGCGGGTCGTCCGCGAGCGGATGACCACGCAGGACGTCGAGGCGATCACCCCGCAGACCCTGATCAACATCCGCCCGGTGGTGGCGGCGATCAAGGAGTTCTTCGGGACGTCCCAGCTGTCCCAGTTCATGGACCAGACCAACCCGCTGGCGGGCCTGACCCACCGGCGTCGGCTGAGCGCGCTCGGCCCGGGTGGTCTGTCCCGGGAGCGGGCCGGCTTCGAGGTCCGCGACGTGCACCCGTCCCACTACGGCCGGATGTGCCCGATCGAGACGCCGGAAGGCCCGAACATCGGCCTGATCGGCGCGCTGTCCACCTTCGCCCGGGTCAACCCGTTCGGCTTCATCGAGACGCCGTACCGGAAGGTCGTCGAGGGTCGGGTCACCGACCAGATCGACTACCTGACCGCAGACGAGGAGGACCGGTTCGTCAAGGCCCAGGCCAACGCGCGCCTGAAGGCTGACGGCACGTTCGCCGAGGAGCGGGTGCTCTGCCGTCGTAAGGGCGGCGAGACCGAGGACGTCCTCCCCGGTGCCGTCGACTACATGGACGTCTCGCCCCGGCAGATGACCTCGGTCGCGACCGCCATGATCCCGTTCCTCGAGCACGACGACGCCAACCGGGCACTGATGGGCGCGAACATGCAGCGCCAGGCGGTGCCGCTGGTCAAGGCCGAGGCGCCGCTCGTGGGTACGGGCATGGAGTACCGGGCCGCTGTCGACGCTGGCGACGTGGTGGTCGCTGAGGTCGGCGGTGTGATCGAGGATCTCTGCGCCGACTACGTCACCATCCACCAGGATGACGGCCACCGCCGGACGTACCTGCTGCACAAGTTCCGCCGCTCCAACGCCGGCTCCTGCGTCAACCAGAAGCCGGTCGTCTTCGAGGGCGACCGCGTCGAGGCCGGTCAGGTCATCGCCGACGGTCCGTGCACCGACGAGGGCGAGATGGCACTCGGACGCAACCTGCTGGTGGCGTTCATGTGCTGGGAGGGCCACAACTACGAGGACGCGATCATCCTGTCGCAGCGCCTCGTGCAGCAGGACGTGCTCACCTCGATTCACATCGAGGAGCACGAGGTCGACGCCCGGGACACCAAGCTCGGCCCGGAGGAGATCACCCGCGACATCCCGAACGTCAGCGAGGAAATGCTCGCTGACCTCGACGAGCGCGGCATCATCCGGATCGGCGCCGAGGTCGTCCCCGGTGACATCCTGGTCGGCAAGGTCACGCCCAAGGGTGAGACCGAGCTGACCCCGGAGGAGCGCCTGCTCCGCGCGATCTTCGGTGAGAAGGCGCGTGAGGTTCGGGACACCTCGCTGAAGGTGCCGCACGGCGAGACCGGCACGGTCATCGGTGTGCGCACGTTCTCCCGCGAGGACGGCGACGAGTTGCCGCCGGGTGTCAACGAGCTGGTCCGGGTCTACGTCGCCCAGAAGCGCAAGATCCAGGACGGCGACAAGCTCGCCGGCCGGCACGGCAACAAGGGCGTCATCTCGAAGATCCTGCCGGTCGAGGACATGCCGTTCCTCGAGGACGGCACCCCGGTCGACATCGTGCTCAACCCGCTCGGTGTGCCGAGCCGGATGAACATCGGCCAGGTGCTGGAGACCCACCTCGGTTGGGTCGCCAAGACCGGTTGGAAGGTCGAGGGCGACGACGCCGAGTGGAAGCGCCAGCTCCGCTCGATCGACGCGCACGAGTCCGAGGGCGACACCAACGTGGCCACCCCGGTCTTCGACGGTGCCCGCGAGGAGGAGATCTCCGGTCTGCTCGAGTCGACCCTGCCCAACCGGGACGGCAAGCAGCTGATCGGTCGTACCGGCAAGGCGCAGCTCTTCGACGGTCGTTCCGGTGAGCCTCTGCCGGACCCGATCGCGGTCGGCTACGTCTACATCCTGAAGCTCAACCACCTGGTCGACGACAAGATCCACGCTCGCTCGACCGGCCCGTACTCGATGATCACGCAGCAGCCGCTGGGTGGTAAGGCGCAGTTCGGTGGTCAGCGTTTCGGTGAGATGGAGTGCTGGGCGATGCAGGCGTACGGCGCTGCCTACGCCCTGCAGGAGCTACTCACGATCAAGTCCGACGACGTGCTCGGCCGCGTGAAGGTCTACGAGGCCATCGTCAAGGGCGAGAACATCCCGGAGCCGGGCATCCCGGAGTCGTTCAAGGTGCTGCTCAAGGAGCTGCAGTCGCTGTGCCTCAACGTTGAGGTGCTCTCCAGCGACGGCGTGGCCCTGGAAATGCGCGAGACCGACGACGAGGTGTTCCGGGCCGCTGAGGAGCTGGGCATCGACCTGTCCCGGCGCGAGCCGAGCTCGGTCGAAGAGGCCCCGACCGCCAGGCACCGGCAGCGGGC
>NZ_JBEYSL010000563.1:0-4012 GCF_040642735.1 Micromonospora sp. NPDC047753
CACCGAACTCGGCGAACGCCCCTGCCTCCACCGCCGCCTGGTAGGCGCCGAGCTGCGGGTGCTCGGCATACCCCTCAAGGTCGAGGATGTCGCGGCCGAAACCGCCGCGCGGCACCTCGCGGGGTTCGGTCTCCTCGGTGCCCGGCCCTGCCCGGCCCTGCCCGGCCCTGCCCGGCCCTGCCCGGCCCTGCCCGGCCCTGCCCTTGCCTCCGGCCCCGTTCTGCCCCGCTCCGCTGCCCCGCCCCGCTCCGCTGCCGGCCCTGCTGGGTCGATCATGGAGTTGTGGTGGGTGACAAACCGCCCGGACAGCAATAATCCAGGCGCCATAACTCCATGATCGACCGGGTCGAGAGGTCACCGACCCGCGATCTTGCACTTGCTGTGCCAACAGAAGGGGCAAATTGCTCGAACCGGCAACCGAAACTGCAAGATCGGCGGCGCGGCGCGGCGCGGCGCGGCGCGGCGGGGCGGGGCGGGCGCGCGGCGGCGCAGGCGGCGCGAGGGGGCATGGGCAAGGGCGGGCACGGGGGCGCGGGCGGGGCGGGGCGAGCGCGCGGGCCGCGCGGGCGGCGCGGGCGGGCAAGGGCAGGGGCAGGGCGGGCGGGGATGCGGGGTAGAACTCGGGGCGCGGGCGGGCGGGCGCGGGCGGGCGCGGGGCGGTTGCTTGTTTAGGGCAGCGGGGTGTGGGCGGGGTTTACGGGCTCGACCGGGGGTGGGGGTGGGGTGCCGTCGCCGAAGGGGCGGCCGCCCAGCGCTTCCCGACCGTGTGGGGTGAGCCAGTTGGACAGGTCCGGGCCGAGCGGCACGATCCCGGTCGGGTTGATGTCGCGGTGTACCTCGTAGTAGTGCCGCTTGATGTGGTCGAAGTCGATGGTGTCGCCGAAACCGGGAGTCTGGAACAGGTCCCGGGCGTACGCCCACAGCACCGGCATCTCGCTCAGCTTCTGCCGGTTGCACTTGAAGTGGCCGTGGTAGACCGGATCGAAGCGGACCAGCGTGGTGAACAGTCGTACGTCGGCCTCGGTGATGGTGTCGCCGACCAGGTAGCGCTGGTCGGCCAACAGCTCGGTGAGCCAGTCCAGCCGGTCGAAGAGCCGGTGGTACGCCTTGTCGTACGCCTCCTGGTTGCCCGCGAACCCGCACCGGTAGACGCCGTTGTTGACGTCCCGGAACACCACGGCGTTGACCTCGTCGATCTGCTCCCGCAGGTGCTCGGGGTAGAGCTGCGGTGCGCCCTCGCGGTGGTACGCCCTCCACTGCGTGGACAGGTCCAGGCTCATCTGCGCGTAGTCGTTGGTCACCACCTGCCCGGTCGGCACGTCGACGATCGCCGGCACTGTGATGCCGCGCTCGTAGCCGGGGAAGCGCTTGAAGTACGCCTCCTGGATGCGCTCGATGCCGAGCACCGGGTCCCGGCCGTCGGGGTCGAGGTCGAAGGTCCAGCTCCGGGCGTCGTGGGTCGGGCCGGCCACCGCCATCGACATGGCGTCCTCCAGACCGAGCAACCGCCGCACGATGATCAGTCGGTTGGCCCACGGGCAGGCCCGGCTGACCGCCAGCCGGTACCGGCCCGGCTCGACCGGGTATCCGTCGCGCCCGTCCTCGGTGATCCGGGTGGCGATGTACCGCTGGTCGCGGGTGAACTCGCCGCCCGGCTCGACGTACTTGCCGCCTTTTTCCTCGCCCACGTCGCCCTCCCGGTCTGGTCTGTTGTCTCTACCCAATCCTCGCGGATCTACGGCGCACAGTGGTCCGGATACCCTGCCGGCATGACGGATGTGGAGGCGGCGGCCCGGCGGTTCATCGCCGATGTGTGGAATGCCCGCCAGGAGGAGTCGGCGTACGAGCTGGTCGCCGAGGAGTGCCCGGGGCTGGGCGGCACCGGGCCGGAGGCGACGTTGGCCTGGCACCGCGAGCGTCGGGCGGCCTTCCCGGACCTCCGCTACAAGATCGTCGACGTGGTCGCGGCCGGCGAGCGGGTGGCGGTGCACTGGCGGGCCGCCGGCACCCACGCCGGGCAGTTCGGGCCGGTGCCGCCGACCGGGCAGGTGGTCAGCTATTCGGGGGCGACGTTCCTGCGTTTCGACACTGCGGGCCGGATCGTCGAGGTGTGGAGCTGCAACGAGTTGTTCCAGTTGTTGCAACAACTCGGTGTCGAGATGCTCCCACCGGCCGTCGTCGGCGGACCCGGGGCGTGATCCGGCTGTTCCGCAGGTGACCGCGCTCCTCGGGTGAGCCCTGAGGTCGTCGACCTGTGGGTGGTGGTCGCGCGCGCAGTGGCCACAGGGCAGGATGGTCGACATGAGCGACCCCAGCGAGCGCGGTGACACCAGCGAGCGCGGCCTCCCCGGCGCGGGCCTGGTGAAGGGGCTGGCGGTCACCCTCAAGACGATGACCAGCCGGTCGACCACTCAGCAGTACCCCGATGTGGCCCCTGAGCTGCCGCCCCGTTCGCGTGGGGTGATCGCGTTGTCGGAGGAGAACTGCACGGTCTGCATGCTCTGCGCCCGGGAGTGTCCGGACTGGTGCATCTACATCGACTCGCACAAGGAGGAGGTGGTGGTGCCCGGCGCCGCCCGCCCCCGCCAGCGCAACGTGCTCGACAAGTTCGACATCGACTTCTCGCTCTGCATGTACTGCGGCATCTGCATCGAGGTCTGCCCGTTCGACGCGCTCTACTGGTCACCGGAGTTCGAGTACGCCGAGTACGACATCAAGGACCTGCTGCACGACAAGGACCACCTCGGTCAGTGGATGGCCACCGTTCCGCCGCCGCCCGCGCACGACCCGAACGGCGAGCCGGCCAAGGAGGAGACCTCCGCCGCGCGCAAGGCGGCCGCCGCACGTCCCGCTCCGCCGGCGGTACGCCCCGACGCCGACCAGGACCCGGCGTCGTGAGCGCCCGGGCCGGAAGGGCGCTCCGGTGACCGGCGCGGACGTGCTGCTGCTCGCCCTCGGCGCGGTGGCGGTCGGCGCGGGCGTGCTGGTGGTGACAACGAAGCACCTGGTCCGGGCCGGGCTCTACCTGGTGGTGTGCCTGGGCGCGTTGGCTGGTGACTTCCTGGTGCTCAGCGCCGAGCTGGTGGCCTGGGTGCAGGTGCTGATCTACGTGGGCGCGGTGGTGGTCCTGCTGCTGTTCGCGGTGATGCTGACCCGGGCCCCGATCGGCGCTTCCGACGACCTGGACCGGCCGGGCTGGCCGGCCGCGCTGATCGGTGGCGGCGCCGGGCTGGGGCTGGCCGCGCTGCTGGTCGACGCGTACCGGTGGAGCACAGTCACCTTGCCTGACGCCGGCACCGCCGAGCGGCTGGGCGAGCAGATCTTCCAGTCCTGGGTGCTGCCGTTCGAGGTGCTGTCGGTGCTGCTGCTCTCCGCGCTGGTGGGCGCGATCGTGCTGTCCCGGCCGGACATCGGCCGTGCCGCCCCGCAACGCGACGGCACGGCAGGCGACCTGGTCGACAGCGAGCCCGGGGGGCGCCGGTGAGGCCGGTCATCCCGTACGTCACCGCCGCGCTGCTGTTCGGCCTCGGCGTGTACGGCGTACTGCGCCGTCGCAACGCGGTGCTGGTGCTGATGTCGGTCGAGTTGATGCTCAACGCCGTCAACCTGATCCTGGTCACCGCGGACACCACCGCCCGCGCCGTGCTCCCGCACTCGGGGCAGGTCTTCGCGCTGTTCGTCATCGTCCTCGCCGCCGCCGAGATCGGGGTGGGGCTGGCGATCGTCCTTCAGCTCTACCGGTTGCGGGCGACCGTCGCGGTGGATGACGTGCCGCTCACCGAGTCGCCGGATCCCTCCGGTGGGCGCGAGCCGGTCGTCGCAGACTCGGAGGCTGGCCGGTGACCGGGCTGCTCGGGGCGCTGCTGCCCGCCGTACCGCTGGTCGCCGGGTTGCTCGGTCTTCTGCTGCCACCGGCCCCTCGGCGCGACAGCGCGACCGGCGGCGACCGGGCCCGGTGGCCGACGCGCTCGTGCTCGCCGACGGTTTCGTGCCCCGCGACATCGCTCTGGAC
>NZ_JBEYSL010000564.1:0-4000 GCF_040642735.1 Micromonospora sp. NPDC047753
TCCCGATAATGGTCTGTGGATTTCACAAGTGGGCTCACCCGAACACCGGCTCGGCGCCGAGCAGGTCAGGGGCGGCATCGCCGGCTTCCTGGACCGGCGCCGGGCCCGGCGCGAGGTCACCGAGGTGTCCGAGCGCTACAACCTGCAGGTCGACCCGGACGCGGTGATCGAGGACCTGCCGGTCGGCATCCAGCAGCGCGTCGAGATCGTCAAGGCGCTCACCCGCGACGTCGACCTGCTCATCCTGGACGAGCCGACAGCGGTGCTCACCCCTCAGGAGACCGAGGAGTTGCTGACGGTCATGCGGTCGCTCAAGGCGGCCGGCAAGTCGATCGTCTTCATCACCCACAAGCTTGGCGAGGTCAAGGCCATCGCCGACCGGATCACCGTGATCCGGCGCGGCAAGACCGTCGGCACCGCCTCACCGGAGGCCAGCCGGGACGAGCTGGCCGCGTTGATGGTCGGGCGCAACGTCCGGCTCACCGTGGACAAGACCCCGGCCACGCCGGGCGACCCGGTGCTGGAGGTGGAAGGGCTGGTCGTCGACGACGACCGGCAGATCCGCGCTGTCGACGGCGTCGACCTGACGGTCCGCGCGGGCGAGGTCCTCGGGGTGGCGGGCGTACAGGGCAACGGTCAGACCGAGCTGATCGAGGCGATCATGGGCCTGCGCCCGGTGCTGGCCGGCACGATCAGCCTGGCCGGTGACCAGATCAACGGCTGGAAGCCCAAGAAGGTGCTCCGGGCGGGCGTCGGTTACGTGCCTGAGGACCGCAGCGTGGACGGCCTGGTCAAGGAGTTCAGCGTCGCGGAGAACCTGGTGCTGGACATCTACGACCGGCCGCCGTTCGGTGCCGGGCTCGCGCTGAAGCCGGACGCTATCGCCGCCTCCGCGAAGGAGCGGATCGAGCAGTTCGACGTCCGTACCTCATCGGCCGACGCGGCGGTGGGCACCCTCTCCGGGGGCAACCAGCAGAAGGTGATCGTGGCTCGGGAGCTGTCCCGGCCACTGAAGCTCCTCATCGCCGCCCAGCCGACCCGTGGCGTCGACGTCGGGTCGATCGAGTTCATCCACAGCCAGGTCATCCGCGAGCGAGACATTGGCACCGCCGTTCTGGTGGTCTCCAGCGAACTCGACGAGGTGATCGGGTTGGCCGACCGGATCGCGGTGATGTACCGCGGCCGGATCATCGGCATCGTCGGCCCGGACACCCCGCGTGAGGAGATCGGTCTGCTGATGGCCGGCATCAGCCCGGACGAGGCCCACGACGCCGTGGCCGAGAAGCCCGACGCGGCAATCGCCGCCGACGAGTCCGGTGCGGCACCCGCCACCGACAAGCCCGGCGCGGCAGACGGGAGCCCGGCGCGCGACGCGGGCTCCGCGAGCGAGGACGAGGCATGAGCGAGCGCCAGCGAGCGAACAGTCGACACTGGGGTTTGGTGCCTCATGGCGTCACGCAGCGAAGCGGAGTGACGGCATGAGCGACCCCAATCCGCAGTCCGGCTCGCCGGACAAGGAGCCGGCGAGCGAGGCGCAGGCCGCGCAGAACGCGCTCGGCAACACCGAACGCGCCGAGGTGGCCACCGAGCCGGACCGCTCGGTGAAGCCGGGCCCGGAGCCGAAGCCGAGCCTGGGCCGGTTGTTCCTGGACAACCTCTGGGCGGCGAACACCTTCACGGTGACCCTGTTGTCGCTGGTGCTGGCGATCGTGGTCGGCGCGGTGCTGATGATCATCTCTGATCCCGACGTGCTCGCCACCTACTCGTACATCACCTCCCGCCCGTCCGACGCGATCAACTCCAGCTGGACGCTCGTCAGCGAGGCGTACGCGAACCTGTTCAAGGGCTCGATCTTCGACCCCGAGGCGTTCTCCGGCTGGTTGGACGGCGCCAACGGCTGGCAGGCGGTGCTCGCGCCGATCTCGGAGACGTTGACCTACGCGGCGCCGCTGGTCTTCACCGGCCTGTCGGTGGCACTGGCCTTCCGGGGCGGCCTGTTCAACATCGGCGCCCAGGGCCAGGCCACCATCGGTGTGATCATGGCGGCGCTGGCCGGCTTCCTGCTGCCGCTGCCGCCCGGCCTGCACCTGCTGGTGGCGGTGCTCGCCGGCGCGCTGGGTGGAGCGATCTGGGGCTTCATCCCCGGCATCCTCAAGGCCCGCGCCGGCGCGCACGAGGTGATCAACACGATCATGCTCAACTACGTCGCCACGTACTTCCTCACCTGGTTGATCGTGCAGAACGGCGTGCAGGACCCGAACCGTACCGACGCGATCAGCAAGGCCGTGGACACCTCCGCCCAGCTGCCCCGTCTGCTCGGCGACAACCTGCGGGTGCACGCCGGCATCCTGCTCGCCGTGCTGGCCACCTGGGCCGTCGCCTGGCTGCTCAACCGCTCGACGCTCGGTTTCGAGCTGCGCGCGGTCGGCGCCAACCCGGACGCCGCCCGGACCGCGGGCATCAGCGTCACCCGGACGTACATCCTGATCATGGTCTTCGCCGGAATCCTGGCCGGCCTCGGCGGCTCGAACATGGTGCTCGGCTCGACCGCCAGCGCGTTGACCCCGCTGGTGGTCGCGCAGATCGGGTTCGACGGCATCCTGGTGGCACTGCTCGGGCGGGTGAAGCCCTGGGGGGTGCTGCTGGCCGCGCTGCTGTTCGGCGCGCTTCAGGCCGGTGGTAACCGGATGCAGTCGTACTCCGGGATCTCGCTGGAGCTGGTGACAGTGCTCCAGGCGCTGATCGTCATCTTCATCGCCGCACCGGCCCTGGTGAAGGCGATCTTCCAGCTCCGGGCCGCGCGCGCCGCCCGGTTGCAGACGAGCCTGGCGAAGGGCTGGTAACTCATGTCCACCATGGCTGTCCCCGACATCGCGGTCGCCCCGGTCGACGAGGGCTTCTGGACCCGCAGCCGGAAGGTCGGTCTCACGCTGCTGGCGCTCGGCCTGCTGGCTGCGGTGCTCTTCGGCGCGCTCGCCACCGACCAACAGGCCCGGTTCACCCTCAGCGACGACGCGGCCGGTGCCGCACTGGAGATCAACGGCACGATCGGGGCGATCCTGTTCGGGATCATCACGATCGCCGCCGGCGCGGCGCTGCTCGCCGGGGTGCCGAAGCGGTGGTTCCTTCCCGTGCTCGGCGTCGGGCTGGTCGCCTTCGTGCTGTCGTTCCTCTGCTGGCAGGTCAGCGCCGCGCCGGCCGGGCAGAACTTCATGCCGCTGGTCAACATCATCCGGGGTACGTTCATCCTGGCCCTGCCGCTGATCTTCGGCGCGCTCGCCGGGGTGCTCTGTGAGCGGTCCGGCGTGGTCAACGTGGCCATCGAGGGCCAGCTGCTGATGGGCGCCTTCAGCGGGGCCCTGTTCGGCAGCATCTCCGGCAGCGTGTGGGTGGGCCTGGTCGCCGCAGCCATCGGCGGCGCGTTCATCTCGCTGCTGCTGGCCGTCTTCGCCATCCGCTACCTGGTCGACCAGGTTGTCATGGGCATCGTGCTGAACCTGCTGGCCGTCGGCGTCACCGGCTTCCTCTACGAGCGGCTGATGCAGACCGACGCCGCGAAGTACAACAGCGCGCCCCGCTTCAGCAACTGGGAGATCCCGTTGCTGAAGGACATCCCGGTGCTCGGTCCGGCGTTGTTCCGCGGCAACATCTTCCTCTACGTCGGGCTGCTCCTGGTGCTGGTGATCCACATCGGGCTGTTCCGTACCCGGTGGGGGCTGCGGACCCGTTCGGTCGGCGAGCACCCGATCGCCGCCGACACGCTCGGCGTCAAGGTGCTGCGGGTGCGCTACCGCAACGTGCTGCTGGCCGGTGTGGTCGCCGGCATCGGCGGCGCGTCCTACACCCTGGCGCTCTACTCGTTCACCAAGAACATGATCGGCGGTAAGGGCTTCATCGCCCTGGCTGCGCTGATCTTCGGCCGCTGGAACCCGACCGGCGCGCTGCTCGCCGCGCTGTTCTTCGGATTCGCCGACCAGCTCGCCACGTACCTGGGCGCGAT
>NZ_JBEYSL010000565.1:0-3965 GCF_040642735.1 Micromonospora sp. NPDC047753
CCAGCGACCCGGTGGGCCTGGCGCAGCGCCGAGTACGCCACCCAGTCACCCCGCCCGACGAGGCGGTGCTTGAGCCCGGTCACGCCCGATGGCAGTAGCGCAGCTCACCCCGGCCGGTCAGCTTCTCCCCCGCCGGGTGGATCCGCTCCACCCCGGTCGGCAGCAGCGTGGCGTCCGGCACGCAGACCTGGTTGCCGTGCATCAGCGCGTCCCGCACACCGGGGTCACCGAGCAGCAGACGGTCTGGCACGAAGCGGGCAAACCAGTCGACGTCGTCGAGTGCCTCCACCTCGACGTCGACGTGGCGAGCGGCGGCCCGCCGGTAGCGGCGCAGCCGCTGGAACCGGTCACCCTGGAACAGCACGTCGCCGTACAGATCGTCGGCCGGTGACATCGACAGCGGGGCGATCTCGTCGCAGACCTGGTCGGGCGGGCCGCCGGGGGCCACCGTGTCGGTGAAGCGCATCGTCGCGGTGAAGTGATCGGCGGCGAAGCCCGTCTCCTCGCTGCGGATGGCGACCTGGACGGTGTCGTCGTCGGTCACCGTCGCGGCCACCCGGATCCGGCTGCGGCCGTACGGCGGGACGATGATCGGCCGGAGGAACTCGGCCCGCTCGATGACCGGCACCCGTCCGTCGCCGGTGACCGCACCGGCCACCTGGGCCATCGCCTCCATGCCGAACACCGCCGGGAAGAGCAGGTTGCCGTCGAGAAGGTGGTCGGCCAGGTAGAGGTCGGTACCGACGTTGAGGTCGACCTCGGTGACCAGCTCCACGCCGTGGTACCGGATCAACGGCCGTTCCACGAACCGCAGCAGCGGCAGCTCCGGCAGGTCGTACCGGACCGTGTCGATGCCCTCGGTGCGGCCGCTGATCACCACAGTGCCGGGCGCGTCCGGGTCGGCCAGCAGCCGGCGCAGGATCGCGATGCCCTGGTCCGGCGTGACCGGGGTGACCCCGTCGCGGGTGAGGGACTCGACCACGGAGAGCCGTTCGCCCATGCCGACACCCGACCAGACCGACCATTCGAGGCAGACAGCCCGGCATCCCGGGTGCCGTCGGCCGAACTCCTCGGTGGTCTCGGCCAGCCAGTCGTTGGCGGTGGCATAGTGCGCCTCGCCGCGCAGCCCGGCGCGACCGATGATGCTGCCCAGGGTCACCAACAGCTTGAGCCGGTCCGGGTCGACCGCTTCCAGGGTGGCCCTCAGGCCGTCGATCTTCGGCGCGAGCGTGGCCCGGAAGTCCGCCAGGTTCAGCCTGGCCAGCGAGGCGGGCTCGTTACGGCCGGCACCGTGCAGGACCGCGGTGACCGGGCCGAGCTGCGCTGTGAGTTCGGCGACGGCACGACGTACCTGGTCGGCGTCGGTGATGTCGGCGCGGGCGTAGCGGACCGTCACCCCGGCCTCGGCGATCCGGGCCAGGTTGGCCGCCAGCTCGGTGTCGGCCGCCGGGTCGGAACGGCCGAGCAGGGCCAGGCTCGCCCCGCTGTCGGTGGCCATGGCGAGCGCGCACTCGGCGGTGATGCCCTTGCCTCCGCCGGTGACCAGCAGCACGTCGTCCGCGCCGAGCGCGGGACGGGGCCGGGCGGCACGCACCGGCATGGCGCGCAGCGTCGGCACCCGGCGTACGCCGGAGGTGTCGTAGTGCACCTCGCGGTAGTCGGCGGTGCCCGCCACCTCGGTCACCACCCGGTCCACCACGGCCGCGTCGTCGGGAAGGTGGACGATGGTTACCCGGGCGCGGGGCTGATCAACAACGCCGGTCTGTGGTGGCAGCCGGCACAGCGTACGAAGGACGGCTTCGAGTCTCAGATGGGAGTCAACCACCTCGGCCACTTCGCGCTGACCGGCCTGCTCCTCGACATGCTTGAGCGATCACCGGCCGGACGGATAGTCACGGTCAGCAGCAAGGCGGCCGCCACAGGCTCCGTCACGGCCCTCGACCCCCGGAGCCTCGACGGGTACCGGCCAACCACGGCCTACAACGCCTCGAAACTCGCGAACTTGCTGTTCGCGTTCGAACTGCAGCATCGACTCGCCGCGGCCGACTCATCGACGATCAGCCTCGCGGCTCATCCGGGCGGAGCGCGCACCAGCCTCTTTCGTGACGCATCCTCAGGCTTCCGCGTGGCCAACGCGACGCTTGGGTGGCTGTTTACCCAGCCTGCTCGGGCCGGTGCACTGTCCGTACTCCGGGCGGCCACCGATCCACGAGCCGTCGGCGGCGAGTACTACGGACCGGGCGGTCCGGGGCAGTTCAAGGGCAACCCGAAACCGCACCGGGCCCCGGACCGTGCCTGCGACCCGGCCACACGACGCCGATTGTGGGCGATGTCCGAAGTGGCGACAGGCGTCGCCTACCCCTTGCCTGCCGAAGCTGCGCACTGATCTATTCCTGCGACCCAGCGTACTGCTGGTCACGCCGGCCGGGTCACGGCTGAGGGCGCTGCCCGGGGAGATCGTGGATCGCGGTCAGGAAGCGCGACTGGTCGTCGCGGAGCGCGGGCTGGGTGAGCCGGATCCAGGAGCCGTCGTCGAAGAGGATCGTGGACGTCAGCTGCACGAGCCCGGTCGCGCCGCGCTCCGAGTCGACCCGCGCCACCCGGTCGCGTCGCATACTCCACAGCACCCGCGGTTGCCGTCGGTCGGGCCGGTCGGCGTCCGGGCGGGGGCCCATCCGCAGCAGGTGCAGGTGGGTATCGGTCACCGCCAGCGGGGTGCCGCTGTAGCGCTCCAGGAACAGCAGCAGGCTGCCGGCGAGGGTGGCGAGGTCGCCGCTGAAGACGTACCGGCGGCGATGGGCGATCTCGGCGAGCTGCTCGGCCAGCGGCCGGTACTGGCTCAGCCGGAACAACGCCCGGAACGCCTCCTGCTCCTCGGTGAGCGCGATGGGATCCCGCTGCACCCGCTGCTGTGGAGGGGCCGGCTCCGGTTCGGCTGCCTCCGGCACACCGGCGGCGATGGCGCCGGCCCTGCCCGGCAGCAGCAGCACGCCCGCGGCCAGCCGGACCGGCGTCAGCACCGCGTCCACCCAGACCACCGGGTTGACGATGTTGAGTAGCCCGAACAGCACCTTCGGATCGAGCGAGTCGACGAACTCATCGGCCATCACATCGGCGAGCTGCCGACCGGCCCTGTGGGTCTGCGGGGGGCGAACCGGGCCGAGCCCCACATAGCGCAGCTCCTGCCCGGGCAGCAGTGGCGCGACGAGAGCGCGTTCGGGTTCGTCGCTGGTGCGGAACTCGTCGCGCAGCTCACGGGCCTTGTCCCGGGCGGCCCGCGCGCCGCCGAGCACCGCATCGGTGAACCGACCGAGCCGGCCACGCTCCCCTGACGTCACGCGTTCCTCCTAGCGGCCCGCCGGCTGACCCGCCGGCGGCTGCCCGAAGACATTCTGGTCGCCCCACCCCGCCCCGCCCCGCCCCGCCCCGCCCCGCCCCGTCTGGTCGACCTGGCCCCCCGCGACCGTCCCCGGGCGAAACCGGTCCAGCGCGTCGATCTTGCAGTTCCTGTTGCCGTTATGGTGCGACGTGACTGTTTTGTCGCGACAGGAAGTGCAAGATCGGCGCGGCGAGGGGGTTGGGCGGGCGCGGCGCGGCGCGAACCGGTGGGGGCGGCGTTGTTGGTCACCCTGGAGGGGGTGGCAAACGGCCGCTGGGCTGGGCAGCATGGAGGGCATGGACTACGAGTACGCGCCACTGCGGCTGCCGCCGAACGTCGACCGGTTGACCGCAGCGGCGCAGTTGGCGATCCAGGCGGAGTTCTCCGGGTGGGAGTTGGCCCGGGTGCGGCTGTACCGGGACGGCACGCGGCAGGTGGTGCTACGTCGGCGGCGGGTCAACCAGCCGCAGCCGGGTCTGTCGTACTGACGACCGGGCGGTGCCGCCCGAGGCCGGTGAGCGGGCCGAAGCCCCTGCTGTAGAGGAACCCCCACATCACCGCCCCGATGACTGTGGGGATCGCGTAC
>NZ_JBEYSL010000566.1:0-3959 GCF_040642735.1 Micromonospora sp. NPDC047753
GCAGCGGCGGGCACGGCCTCTCCGGAGCCTCGTCCAACAACGGTGGGGTCGTCATCGACCTGTCCATGCTCAACAGGGTTCAGGTGATCGACGAGCGGGCCGGGCTGGTCCGGGTCGAGGCCGGTGCCCGCTGGGCGAACGTGGCGAAGGCGCTGGCCCCGTACGGCCTGGTGATCAGCTCCGGTGACTACGGCGGCGTCGGCGTCGGCGGCCTGGCCACCGGCGGTGGTGTCGGCTGGCTGGTCCGCGTCCACGGTCTCACCATCGACCGGGTCCGCGCCGTCGAGGTGGTGCTGGCGGACGGGACGCTGGTACGCGCGGACGCCGACCACGAGCCGGAGCTGTTCTGGCTGGTCCGCGGCGCCGGGGCCGGCGCGGGCATCGTGGTGGCCTTCGAGATCGAGGCGGTCGAGCAGCGCAACGTCGGCGTCGCGCAGCTGGTCGTCGAGGCGCATCCGGACGGCCGCACCGTCCGGGAGTGGACGAGCTACCTCGCCCAGGCGCCACGGGAGTTGTCGGCGGCCGCCGTGGTGTTCGCCGAGGGTCGATCGGTCCTCATGTCCATCACCGCGGTGGTCGCCGCCGAGAGCCTGCGCCGGGCCCGACCGGCGGTGGAGCCGCTGCTCGCCATCGGGAAGGTGCTCGAACACCGGACCGACCTGCTGCCCTACCCGACGCTGGTACCGACCGCGCACCTCAACCCCAACGTCGGGCAGCAGCGTGGCACGACCACGAACGGTCTGTTCACCTCGCTGGACGACGCCGGGGCGCGGGCCGTGACGCGGGCGGTGACCGGGCCGGGGCGGGCGGTGATCCAGCTCCGCTCGTTGGGCGGCGCTGTCAACGACGTCGCCTCCGACGCGACCGCGTACCCGCATCGCCACCAGGACACGCTGATCGTGGCCTCGGTGTTTCCGCCGCAGGCCGACGCCGCGTTGAACGCCGCCTGGCGGGCCGCCGGGGCCCGCGCCGACGGCGCGTACGTCAACTTCGAGAGCCGGCCGGACCCGGCCGCGTTCGCCCGGATCTACCCGGGCGAGACCGGGGCCCGGGTTCGGCGGCTGTGGAAACGGTACGACCCGGACGGTGTGTTCCGATCGGCCCTGCTGACCGGCCAGCCACACCGCGCCACCAAGCCGAGCCGAGCCGCACAGCCGAGCCAGTCGAGCCGATCCGGCCAGGCGAGCCCATCCGGCCAGGCGGGCCGATCGGGCCAGCCACACCGGCGGCGTCGACGCCCCCGTTGACCGGTCTTCCGTGCACCGGCACACCCAGGTCCGATTCCCGCCAGCCGATGACCGGCCGAGCGGGGCATCATCGGTGACATGGAGATGGACTTCGAGCGGTGCTACCGGGCCGTCGACAGCCGTGACCAGCGGTTCGACGGCTGGTTCTACACCGGTGTGACGTCCACCGGGATCTACTGCCGGCCGTCCTGCCCGGCGATCACGCCCAAGCGGCAGAACGTCCGGTTCTTCCCGTCCGCCGCCGCCGCGCAGGGCGCCGGGCTGCGCGCCTGCCGCCGCTGCCGGCCGGACGCCGCGCCCGGCTCACCGCTCTGGGACGTCCGCGCGGACGTGGTCGGTCGGGCGATGCGGCTGATCGCCGACGGGGTTGTCGACCGGGACGGCGTACCGGGGTTGGCCTCCCGGCTGGGTTACACCGAGCGGCACCTGCACCGGATGCTGCGCGCCGAGATGGGTGCCGGGCCGCTCGCGCTGGCCCGGGCCCAACGCGCCCAGACCGCCCGGATCCTGATCGAGACGACCGACCTGGCGATGGCCGAGATCGCGTTCGCCGCCGGCTTCGGCAGCGTGCGGCAGTTCAACGACACGCTTCGCGAGGTGTACGCGAGCGCCCCGTCGGACCTGCGCACCGCCCGTGGCCGCCAACAGGCGCCGGCCGGGGCGGGGACCATCTCGCTCCGGCTGGCGTACCGCCCGCCGCTGCACGCCCGGGCGCTGCTGGACTTCCTCGCGGTACGCGCGTTGCCCGGCGTGGAGGCGGTCCGCGACGGGACGTACCACCGGGGTCTGCGGTTGCCGCACGGCACCGGCCAGGTGGCGCTGACCCCGACGGACGGGCACGTGGCGGCGACGTTGCGGCTGGCCGACCTGCGCGACCTGGCGCCGGCGGTGGCCCGCTGCCGCCGGTTGCTCGACCTGGACGCGGACCCGGCGGCCATCGACGCCACGCTGGCCGCCGACCCGGCGCTCGCCCCGGCGATCACCGCCGAACCCGGCATCCGCGTCCCCCGTGCCGTCGACGGCTTCGAGCAGGCCGTCCGCGCCATCATCGGCCAGCAGGTCTCGGTGACCTCGGCAAGAACAACCCTCACCCGCCTCCTCACCGCCCACGCTCTCGTTGATCATGAGGTTGACGCGGTCGAAGAAGATCGAATCCCAGGTCAACCTCATGATCAACGCGATGAGCTGCGGGGGTTCTTGAGCGCGGAGGACCTGTTGGCCCTGCCGGACCCGGCGTTCGGGATGCCGGTGGGGCGGCGGGAGGCGCTGCGGGGGTTGGCTCGGGCCGTGGTGGACGGATCCGTCGACCTCGCCGCGGGGGTGGATCGGGAGGAGGCCGTTCGGCGGCTGCTCGCGCTGCCCGGCATCGGCCCGTGGACCGCCAACTACCTGGCCATGCGCGCCTTCGGCGACCCGGACGTCCTCCTCAGCTCCGACCTCGCGGTCCGGCGCGGCGCCGCGGCGCTCGGCCTGCCCGACACCCCACAAACCCTCGACAGGTACGCCGAGCGTTGGCGTCCCTGGCGGTCCTACGCCACGATCAGACTCTGGAGAGCGGCATGAACATCGACAGCACCGTCCTGAGCACACCGGCCGGCCCACTGAGCATCCTCGCCGGCCCCGACGGTGACGTACGGGCGGCCGGCTTCACCCCGGACCCGGCGGCGCTGCTGCCCCTGGTCCATCCGGCCCTGCGGGCACCGCTACGGGAGCGGGCCGACCTCGGCCCGGTCAGTGCGGCGGTCCACTCCTACCTGGACGGTGACCTCGCCGCCATCGACACGGTGCCGGTGCGTCAACGCACCGGTGGCGAGTTCATGGCGCACGCCTGGCAGGTGCTGCGCGAGGTCCCGCCGGGCACCCCGGTCACCTACACCGGGTACGCCGCGCTGGCCGGTCGACCACCGGCGGTCCGAGCCGCGGCGGCTGCCTGCGCCCGGAACGCGGCAGCCCTCTTCGTGCCCTGCCACCGGGTTCTTCGCACCGACGGCACGCTCGGTGGCTACCGCTGGGGGCTGGACGTGAAGAAGTGGCTTCTCGGTCATGAGCGACGCTTGACAACAAGCTGACAGGAGCACCGACACTCATTGACGCTACCGTCTGGTAGTGCCTGTGGAGAGTGACGGCGACCCGGCCGCCCGGGCCGCCACGGGCACCCACCCCGTGCACAACCTCTGGCGGCTTCGCCCCTACCTGCGCCCGTACGCCGCCGAGTTCGCCTGGCTGCTCGTCGCGGGCCTCGCCGGCACCGCGGCCGGGATCGCCGTACCGCTGGTCGTGCAGCGGGTCGTGGACGGGCCGGTGGCCCGACACGAACCGGCCGGGCTGCTCCAGCTCGGGGGCCTGGCGCTGCTGCTCGGCGTGGTCGAGGCGGTGCTCATCTTCATCCGCCGGTGGGTCCAGTCGTCCTCGGCGGTGGGCATGGAGGCGGCGCTGCGCGCCGACGTCTACGCCCACCTGCAACGGCTGCCGACCAGCTTCCACGACCGCTGGCAGTCCGGCCAGTTGCTCTCCCGGATCACCAGCGACCTGTCGGTGATCCGCCGGTTCCTCTCCTTCGGCGTCTTCTTCCTGGTGCTCAACCTGACCACGTACGTGGTCGTGGTGGTGCTGCTGATCAACCTGCACGCGGCGCTCGGGGTGCTGGTCGCGGCCAGGCCCGAGGTGATCGACGAGGCCGAGCGGGCGGTGGAGGCGTGGACCGTCGCCGAG
>NZ_JBEYSL010000567.1:0-3940 GCF_040642735.1 Micromonospora sp. NPDC047753
CGGTCAAGGTGCCCGAATTCAACGTCGGCTGTACGACAAGCCACCACAACAGCGAGCTGTCAGCCACCCCCACCCGCCCCACCCTCTCCTGCCCTCGTTGATCAAGAGGTTTGCGTCACCCACGCCAGATCGGATGACGGAAACCTCTTGATCAACATGGAGGCTAGCCGTCGATGCGGGTGATGTTGCGGATCTTGTTGGACGCGTCCAGGGCGGCGACCTTGTACGCCTCGGCCAGCGTCGGGTAGTTGAACACCGCGTCGACGAGATAGTTGATCGTGCCCCCGCAGCCCATCACCGCCTGACCGATGTGGACGATTTCGGTGGCGGCGGTGCCGAACACGTGCACCCCGAGCAGTCGACCGTCGTCGGGGGAGACGAGCAGCTTCAGCATGCCGTACGAGTCGCCCACGATCTGACCCCGCGCCAACTCCCGGTAGCGGGCGATGCCCACCTCGAACGGTGTCGAGCTTTCGGTGAGCTGCGCCTCGGTCTGCCCGACGAAGCTGATCTCCGGAATCGTGTAGATGCCGATCGGTTGCAGGCCGTGCATCTCCCGGATCGGCTCGCCGCAGGCGTGCTGCGCGGCCAGCCGACCCTGCTCCATCGAGGTGGACGCGAGCGCGGGAAAGCCGATCACGTCGCCGACGGCGTAGATGTTCTCCACCGCGGTGCGGTAGTTGGCGTCGACGGTGATCCGGCCGCGTCGGTCCGCCTCCAACCCGGCCGCCTCCAGCGCCAGGTCGTCGGTCTGGCCCTGCCGGCCGGCCGAGTACATCACCGTGTCGGCGACGATCTTCTTGCCGCTCTTGAGGATGCACAGCGCCGCCGTCTGGTGCTTCTCCACGGCGGCGACCTCCTCGCCGAAGCGGAACGCCACGGACAGGTCGCGCAGGTGGTACTTGAGTGACTCGATGATCTCGTCGTCGCAGAAATCCAGCATCCGGTCGCGGCGTTCCACCACCGTCACCTTGGTGCCGAGCGCCGCGAACATCGAGGCGTACTCCATGCCGATAACGCCGGCGCCGACCACGACCATGCTGCGGGGTACGGCCTGGAGGTTGATGACGCCGTCGGAGTCCACGATCGTCCGGTCGTCGAAGTCGACGCTGTCCGGGCGGGCCGGGCGGGTGCCCGCGGCGATGACGCTCTTGTCGAAGGTCACCTTGGACTCGCGGCCGGAGCCGCCGTCGACCCAGATCGAGTGCGCGTCGGCGAAACGCCCGGTGCCGGTGATCATCGTGA
This sequence comes from Micromonospora sp. NPDC047753, assembly GCF_040642735.1. NCBI lineage: Bacteria > Bacillati > Actinomycetota > Actinomycetes > Micromonosporales > Micromonosporaceae > Micromonospora > Micromonospora sp. NPDC047753. Next base: position 1,246 of record NZ_JBEYSL010000567.1, read on the forward strand.
CGCGGTTGCGGGACAGTTGGTTGCGGATGACGTCGGTCTGCCGGGTGATGACGTGCTGGGTCCGGGCCGCCAGGTCGCTGACGGTGATGTCCTCCTTGACCCGGTAGCTGCTGCCGTACAGGTCGCGCTGGCTCAGGCCGGTCAGGTAGAGCACGGCCTCGCGCAGGGTCTTGGAGGGCACGGTGCCGGTGTTGATGCACACCCCACCGATCATGTCGCGGCGGTCCACGATGGCGACCCGCCTGCCGAGTTTGGCGGCGGCGATCGCGGCCTTCTGACCGCTGGGCCCGGAGCCCAGCACCAACAGGTCGTAGTCATACACAGGCGCTAGCGTCGCAAGATGTCGCGGCGCACGCCAGACCCCGGCGCCGAGCGTTACTCGTCTGCCACCGTGCACAGGCCGCCGTTCAGCGTGATTTCCTCCGGTAGTTGCGTGCCGGTGGCGACCAGCCCCACCAACACGGTGCCGCCGGGCGGGATCAGCTTGTTGTGGCGCACGTTGCGCACCCGCAGGTAGCTGCTGTCGCGGTCGACCACCTCCGCGCCCCACAGGCTGCGCAGCTGCTGGCCGGCGTAGAACCGCCACCTCATCGTCCACCCGTCGATCGCCGTCGGGCCGGTGTTCGTGACCGCCAGCCGCGCCACGAACGCGTCGGGCCACTGCCCCACGATCGACCGGACCGCGCAGCTCGGCGGCGGCGGCAGGGTGGTGACGGTGACTGGTGCGGACAGCGCGGACAGCAGTCCGACCTCGTCGCGGGCCCGCACCACGAAGGTGTACGTGGTGTTCGGCGCCAACCCGTTGATCGTGGCACTGTTGACCGGCGGGTACTGGGAAACGTCGCGGACCAGCGTGAGAGCGCCGCCGGCGTCCACCCGGAACACCTCGTACCGTTCGAGCGCCGCGTTCTCCAGAGAGTGCGCCCAGCGCAGCCGGACCGCCGTGGCGGTGACGTCGAACGCCACCGGTTGACCCGGCGCGCCCGGCGGTTGGTCGTCCCCCGGTGGCATCGTCAACCGCAGGCTCGGGTTCGACGGTGAGCCGTTGCCGGCCGCGTCCAGCGCCGACACGAAGAAGGTGTACGTGCGCGACGGCCGCAGGCCGGTGATCCGAATACTGTTGGTGTCGGTCGACCAGGTCAGACCGTTGTCCTCGAACTGCGCGGAAACCGGGTAACGGACCACCCCCACGTTGTCGGTCGAGGCAGCCCAGGTCAGCTCGACCCAGGTGGTGTCGATGGCGGCGACAGTGATCGGGCCGGGGGCGGTGGGGGGCTCGGTGTCGTCAGCGGCCGCGTACGCCGGGGTCGCGCCCGTCGCCACCAGGACTGCCGTGAGCGTGCAGGCGGTCAGTGCGGCGGCCCTGGACCGGGCGCCGCGCCTCGGATGATCGCGCATGGTTGATCGCCTCGCCTTCGAGTGACCGCAGCGGACCAGTCATCGACTGATGACGATGATAGGTCGGCGGTGGTCAGGGCGTTGTCCCGTCAGCCGACGAGGCGGCGTTCCCAGGCCCAGGCGGCGATCTCGACCCGGTTGCGGGCAGTGAGCTTCATCTGCACGCTCGCCAGGTGGGTCTTGACCGTGCCCACGGCGATGAAGAGCTGGGTGGCGATCTCGGCGTTGGTCAGGCCCCGGGCGACGAGCTTCACGACGTCGAGTTCCCGTGGCGACAGGCCGCCGTCGTCGCGCGCCGGGGCCGGCGAGCTGAGGTGCTCCAACAGCCGTACCGTGATCGAGGGGCTGATCAGCGCGTCTCCGGACACGGCCGCGCGGACGGCCTCCACCAGCAGGGCCGGGCCGGAGTCCTTGAGCAGGAAGCCGCACGCGCCGTTGGAGAGCGCCGTGTGCACGTACTCGTCGAGGTCGAAGGTCGTCACGACGACGACCCGGATCGGGTCGGCGACGCCCGGCCCCGCGAGCAGCCGCAGTGCCTCCAGACCGTCGAGGCGGGGCATCCGGATGTCCAGCAGCACCACGTCCGGACGCAGTCGTCGGGCCAGCTCGACGGCCTGGACACCGTCTGCGGCCTCGCCGACCACCTCCAGGTCCGACTGGGCGCCAATGATCATGCCGAAGCCGGTCCGGACCATGGCCTGGTCATCGGCGATCAGCACCCGGATCACCGGGCCACCGCCACGTGGAGCGGGAACGCCGCGTCGAGCACCCAGCCACCGGCGACGCCAGGCCCGGCGGTGATCGTGCCGCCGAGGGCGCGTACCCGCTCGGTGAGGCCGATCAGGCCGAAGCCGTGCCCCCGGGCCGGCGCGGTTCGCGGCGACGCGCCGTCGTCGGCGACCCGGACCAGCAACCAGTCCGGGGTACGCCGCACGGCCACGGCCACGGACCGCGCGTCCGGCGCGTGCTGGCGGGTGTTGGTCAGCCCTTCCATCACCACCCGGTACGCCGACGTCGAGACCTCCACCGGCAGTCCGTTCAGGTCGCCGTCGACGTGCAGTCGGGCCGGCGCGTTCGCCGCGCCGTTGAACCCGGTCAGCAGCGGTTCCAGCTCGGTCACCCCGGCCAGTGGCGCCAGCGGCGCGTCCGGCGGGGCGTCGGGGTTGCGCAGGATGCCGACCATCCGCCGCATCGAGGCCATCGTCTCCGCGCCGGCCCGCTCGATCTGCTCCAGGGCGACGATCACCCGCTGCGGGTCCTGCTCGGCGACGAACCGGGCGCCCTGTGCCTGCACCAC
>NZ_JBEYSL010000568.1:0-3933 GCF_040642735.1 Micromonospora sp. NPDC047753
GGTCGACTACGCCAACGGGACCGAGGTGGCCCGGTCGGCCGGGATCGAGGCTGCGCCCGAGGTCGGCCCCGCCCAGCGGGCCGAGCAGGCCCGGGACAAGAAGCACAACCGGGTCTCGCAGCACCTGCGCGGCATCTGACCCGGCAGTGACGCCCACCACCCCGACCCGGGAGCGTCCCGAATGACCCAGACCGGCCCCGACCGGCCAACGGACGTGCGTTTCCCGGCTACGAAGCAGCTCGCCGTCGTGGCGGTGGCCGGCGTCGTCGCCGGCTGCGTCTTCGCGCTGCTGCTTCCCCTGCCGCTCGCCGCGCTGGCCGGCTGGGACGTGGGCGCGCTGAGCTGGCTCGTGCTGGTCTGGCACAAAATTTGGCCGATGGACGCCCTGCGGACCGCCCAGCTGGCCGTCCACGAGGACCCGAACCGGGCGATCCGGGACGCCCTGCTGCTCGTCGCCTGCCTGGCCAGCCTGCTGGCCGTCGGATTGGTCGTGGCGAGCGCGCAGAGCGCGCCCCCCGGGACGACCCGGGAGCTGCACAGCGGCCTGGGCGTGCTCAGCGTGGTGCTCTCCTGGTTCGTGGTTCACACCGTGTTCGCCGCCCGGTACGCCCGGATCTACTACACCGGCCCGGACGGCGGGGTGAACTTCAACCAGACCGAGCCGCCGTGCTACTCCGACTTCGCGTACGTCGCGTTCACCATCGGGACGACGTTCCAGATCTCCGACACCAACCTGACCAGCAACGAGATGCGTCGTACGGTGCTGCGCCACTCGATGGTGTCGTACCTGTTCGGCGCGTTCATCATCGCCGTGACGGTGAACCTGCTGGCGGGTCTGGCGGGATGACAGCTGGTCAGGCTCCGAGCCGCGCAGTCCCCCGGAGCGCGACACGGGGCGGGGCCGACCGAAGGGCCGGGACAGGCGGGCGCCCCTGGTCACGAACCGCGACCCAGGGCGCCACGCAAGCCTGCCCAGGCGGTGAACCGCATCCGAACCGGTCGCGGTCACCAGGCGGTGGAGGCTCACCCGAACCGAGCGGCCAGCACTGCCGGGTCCAACCATACGGCAGAACATCCTCCGTTTGGTCAGAATTTGGGGAAGTGTGGGCCAGGGCACGTCACGGCCGACCGGTCACCTCCGCGTAGCGATGCTCCAGGTCCACCCGGGCCAACGCCCCCACCAGCCAGGCCAACTGCTCGGACTCGCCAGTGGCCAGACCGGCCAGGTCGTCCGCCGACCTGCCCAGCCCGAGCCGACGCGCGGCAGTCAGCGCCCGCCGGTCGGCGACCGGGGCCACCTCCCGCCACAACGCCTGCGCCTCGCGAAGAAACAGGACGACGACCTGGTCGTCCACGCCCGGAAGCTCGGTCAGCAGCGCCCGCTCCCGGACCGGGTCGTGGCGCGCCACCGCCCGCAGCCGGCGCAGATCACCCCGGTACCGCTCGGTCACCGTCCTAGCCAGGTCACCCAGCACGGCGGCCAGCGCGTCCACGTCCCCGCGCTGGCCGCTGGCGCGCAGCACCCGGACCCGGTCCTCGTGCAGGGAACGCGCCAGCCGGGCCGCGCTGTCCCACCCCTCGTCGCGCAACGCCCGCGCCCCGTCCAACGCCCGCCGGAAGTCACCACGACGGGCCAGCAGCACCGACAGGTACAGCACCTGGAACAGGCTCGCCGGGTTGTTCGTGACCCGGAACCCGTACTGCTCGGCGAAGCCCCGCCCGCCACCGGCGAGTCGGCGCGCCAGACGTTTACGATCCGCCATCGGAGTGATCAAACTGGTCGCCATCCCAGCGCCTACCCGCGCCACCGGGAGGTCACACCGCCCTACCCTGCCCCGGCCCGGGCCGGGCCGGGCCGGGCCCGGCCCGGCGATCTTGCAGTTTCTGTCGCGACAAAACCCGCAGAGTCCCACATTCCGGGGACCGAAACTGCAAGATCGACGAGATGCGGGGGCGTCAGCCGTGCAGGCCACCCGTGCGGTCGCGGGCCTTCAGGCGGGTCGTGGGCAGGGCGGGCGCCGGCAGGGGCGGCGCCGAGTCGTCGGCGACCACACCGAAGCGCCCGTCACCGGCCATCCAGTCCTCCCGGGCGGCGGCGATCTCCTCGTGAGACCGACCCACGAAGTTCCACCACATCACCAACGGCTCCTCGAACGGCGTACCGCCCAGCAGCAGCAACCGGGCCCCGGCCCCGCCCCGCACCGTCAGCTCCCGGCGGCCCGAGCCCAGATACAGCAGCGCCCCCGGCTCGAACCCGACCCCGGCCGCCTCCGCGGACCCGGACATCGCCAGTACGGCGTACTCGAAATCGGGCCGCAACGCCATCGTCGCCGGCGCCTCACCGCCCAACTCCAGCTGCACCCCCACCAACGGGGTGTGCACCACCGCCGGGGACCGCTCCCCGGCGAACTCGCCGACCAGCACTGTGCCGTCCAGATCGCCGTCGCGCCAGCGCGGCAGGTCGCCGTGGTGCGCGAAGTCGGCCGCTCCGGCCCGCGCCGGGTCCGGCAGAGCCACCCAGAGCTGCACACCGTGCATCACCGGCGGATGGGTGGCCGGCGAGCGCTCCGAGTGGGCGATACCGTTCCCGGAGGTCATCACATTCAGTTGGCCGGGCACGATCGGCTGCACGTTGCCGAGGCTGTCCCGGTGCAGAATCTCGCCGTCGAGCAGCCAGGTCACCGTCTGCAGCCCGGTGTGCGGGTGCGGCGGCACCTCCATACCGGGCCGCTGCGCCACATCGTCCGGGCCGAAATGATCCACGAAACACCATGCGCCGACCATCCGGCGCGCGCGCTGCGGAAGCAGCCGCCGCACAGTGGTGTACCGGCCCAACGGCACGTCGTGGCCGGGCAACAACACACTGCCGGGATCGACGTCGGCCACGCCAGGCGGTCGGGTCTGCGCCAGCATTGATTCAGTACGCTCCACCGCCCGACTGTACGCGCACGCCTGTTCGCGACCGCGGCGCTTCCAGCCAGGCCGGGCGGGGTTCACCAGCCCGTGGTTGGCTGGCCCGGCGTGCGCTGGCCCGGGCCTTGGTTCACCGGTTGCTGGAGGAGACCAGCACGCTGTTGGCACCGGCGACCAGGTCCAGGTACAGGCGCTCCGGCGACCGGTCCCAACCCGGCGTACCCAGCACCGAGCCCGCGGCCACCCCGTCCCAGCGGTCGCCGCGTACCACCACCGAGCCCGCGCCGGCTCCCGCCCGAACCCGTACCGGAGTCTCCCCCGGGACCCGGACGTCGAGCTGGCTGGTCCCACCGGTGAGTCGTACGGTCAGGATGCTGCCGGGCTGGTCTGAACGCGGGCCGGTCGGGTTACCGGAACCGTCGGCGGTGATCGGTGGCAGGAGAATCTCGGTACGGCTGGAGCCTCCGGCGATTTCCACACCCAGCAGACGGGCCCGGGTCAGGTCCAACACCTGACTGCTCACCCCGCCAACGAGGTGGACACGCCAGGCGACCCGCTCGTTGAGCAACACCCGCACTGCCCGTGGCCCGCGCGTACCGGACTCCACGAGGTCGAGCCGCACGGTCTCCCCCCGCACCGCCGGTCGGCCCGCCACACCCGAGCCGGCCGGGGCACTGATCCGGTACAGGTCGTCGCCCAACTCGGCCACCCGCAGCTCGAACGAGGACAGCCCATCCGCGAGCACGAAGGTGCCCTTCCGCCGACCGGCCAGGGGCGCTGTCAACAGTTGCTCGGCCGCGGCACCCGCACCGCCGCGGCGACCTTCAGGCGCGTCCGGGTCGGCGACGCCTCCCGGGCGGCCGCCGTCACCGGGGCGTGTGCCGTCGGGGCGAGTGCCGTCGGGGCGAGTGCCGTCGGGGCGAGTGCCCCGATGGGCTGGCCCGTCACCGCGCTGATCAACACCGTGGAGAGGCCACCGCCCACCACCGCGGCGGCCACCGCGATGGTCGCCGAGCGCCA
>NZ_JBEYSL010000569.1:0-3910 GCF_040642735.1 Micromonospora sp. NPDC047753
CCCGGGTCACCGGCGAGGTCCAGGTGCCGTACTCCCAGGTGCGGGTGGTGCCGGTGTGCGGGTCCGCGTACTCGGTGGTGCCGGCCGGGCGGGCCCCCGAGACATCCGACGCCCCGCCCCGTGCGACGCCGAGCAGTATGCGTCCGGGTTCCCCCGCCCCCGCACGATGTACGACCCGGTGCCCATCGACCCGGGGATGATGCCCAGGTCACCCCGGCCGGCCCGGATGGCGCCCTTGCGGGTCACCAGCACGTCCACCCCGTCGTAGCTCTCCTCCGAGACGTAGTTGTGGTGGCAGCTGATGGGCTCGTCGTAGCCGACCTGCGGGAAGTGCTCACGCACCACACCGCAGAGCAGGGCCAGCATGACCGCCCGGTTCCGCCGCGCGTACTCCTGCGCCCACCAGAGATCCCGCCGGTACGCGTCCATCTCCGGCGTCCCGGCGAGGAACACGGCCAGGTCCCGGTCCGGAAGGTCGACGTTGTGCGGCAGCCTTCGGGCCACCCCGATGTGCCGCTCGGCCAGCTCCTTGCCGATGTTGCGGGACCCGGAGTGCAGCATCAGCCAGACCCGCCCCTCGTCGGCGCCGCCCTGCTCCAGGCAGACCTCGATGAAGTGGTTGCCCCCGCCGAGGGTGCCGATCTGCCGCTGCGCCCGCGTCTCCAGCTGCGCCACCCGCCGGTCCAGGCCGGAGAACCGACCCCAGAAGTCGTCCCAGCCGGCCTGCTCCAGGCCCCGGATCCGACGGGTGTCGACCGAGTCCGTGCGCTGAGCGAAGCCGACCGGGATGGTGGCCTCGATCGCGGAGCGCAGCCCGGCCAGGTCGTCCGGCAGGTCGGCGGCGGTCAGCGAGGTACGCACCGCGGACATCCCGCAGCCGATGTCGACGCCGACCGCGGCCGGCGAGACGGCCTGCCGCATCGCGATCACCGATCCGACCGTGGCGCCCTTGCCGAAGTGCACGTCGGGCATGACGGCGACACCCTGCACCCACTGCAGCGCGCCGATGTTGCGCAGCTGCCTGGCGGCCTGCGGCTCGATGGCGTACGGGTCGGTCCAGACCCGGACCGGTGCCCGGGTACCGGCGAGGGGGGTGAATCCCATCGTGGTCTCCTTCTGTCGTGCGGTGACCGTTAATGATCATATTTGGCGGCCAGCGGCGGTGCGCGGATACGAAAGGGCCGCCCGATCCCGGTGGGGATGGGCGGCCGGCGGACGCGTCAGCGTCGGCGTCAGTCGCGCCACCCCGGCTCGTGACGCCGCGCTGGGCGGTAGGCACGGGCATTGGCGGTGAGCTGCAAAGGGGTGCCGGCGGGGAGCAGACACCAGCGGGCGTCGGTGCGGACGCGTCGCGACATGGCGTACTCCCTCCGGGTTGCTCGGTTGACGGTGCACCGACGACAGTAGGAGGGCTGCGGCGCGTCCGCAATGGATATCGTCGCTACCGGCCGCTGACCCGGCGCGCGACCGCCAGCAGATACTCCTTGCGATCCAGCGGATTGTTGTCCCAGCGGGCCCGGACGGGGGCGGGGCCACGCACCGGCCGGTAGCAGCCGAACTCGGTCTCCAGCACGCCCTCCCCCCGGGTCAGCGCAGGCAGGCGACGCTCCAACGCGTGCACCAGACCGGCCGGGATCTCACCCTGCACCAGGTAGGACGCGCCCTGCCCGGTGGCCTCGGTCGGCACCGCGTCCAGCCGGGTGAGCGCGGGCAGCAGCGTGCCGAGGACGTCACCCGGCACCTCCAGCCGGAAGCGGTGTACCGGCTCGTGGACGCGGGTGCCGGCACGAGCGAGTGCGGCCATCAGCACCAACGGGGTGAGACTGCGGAAGTCCCCCGCCGTGCTGGACATGCTCTTGTCGAAGGTCCCGTGGGAATGGCTCTGCCGCGCCCAGTAACCGGCGTGAGTCATCGTCACCTCGCAGTCGGGGACCTCCCACCCGTGAAGGCCCTGGCGCAGGGTTCGGCGCACGGTCTCCTCCACGGCGGTGAAGAAGGCCGGTGGCATCGACCCCAACTCGACGCCGAGCCGAAACGTCACGCCGGCACCGGTCGGCGCCGGCGCGATCCGCAGCCCGACGGTGGCCAGGAACGGGTTGGGCGCCACCGCGATCACCTCCACCGCCCCAGCGACGCCGCACACCCGCTCCACGTGCACCGTGCTGGTTTCCCGGAACGTCACCCCCAGGCCGAAGTCGTCGGCAAGGGTGGCCTGGATGACCTCCTTCTGCACCTCGCCGTAGAGCGACACGGCGATCTCGTGCTGCCGGTCGTCCTGCCGCAGGTTGATGAGCGGGTCCTGCTCAGCGAGCTGGATCAGCGCGGCGTGCAGCGCGACCCGGTCTGCGGGGCGCGTCGGCACCACCACGGTCTCCAGGCTGGGTGGCGCGAAGTGGCGGTCCGTGCCGGCACGTTCGGGTGGTACGCCCACCGGGTCGCCGATCCGAGCGCGCCTGAGGCCCCACAACCGGGCGATGTGACCGGCTTCGACCGCCGATGCCACCACGTCGGCCCCATGGGCGACGACTCGTACGGCAGTGACCAGTTCAGCGTCGACAGCGCCGACGCGGACCCGGTCGCGAATCCGGATCGTGCCGGCGAAGAGCCGGACCACCGCGATCTTCTCTCCGGCTGAACCCCGTTCGATGGCGAACACGGTGCCGGAGACCGGGGCGTCGGCGTCACCCTGGACGGTGGGCAACAGCTCGGTGATCCCGGCGATCAGCGCGTGCACCCCGGCACCTGTGATCGCCGAGCCGGCGTACACGGGCTGCACCAGCGCGCGGCCGGTCCGCGTCGCCAACGCAGCGCGTAGCCGTGAGTACGGCAGCGAGGACGTGTCCGCCACCCAGTCGGCGAGCAGCACGTCGTCCTGGCTGGTGAGCAGGTTGAGCAGCCGGTCGCTGAAGGCGAGGTCGGTGGGCCCGTACGTCGTACAGTGGGCGCTGCGGGTCCCCGGCATCGCCACCGCGCCCATCGCCAGGACGCTCGGCGTGAGCTTCTCGGCGACCGCCTGGAAGACCCGGTCGGGGTCTGCCCCGGCCCGGTCGACCTTGTTGATGAAGATCAGCGTCGGGATGCGCAGCCGGCGCAGAGTTCGCATCAGCACCCGGGTCTGCGGCTGCACGCCCTCCACCGCGGAGATCACCAGCACCGCGCCGTCGAGCACACCAAGCACCCGCTCGACCTCGGCGATGAAGTCCGGGTGACCGGGCGTGTCGATCAGGTTGACGGTCACGTCGTCCAGCACGAAGGAGACGACAGCCGAGCGGATGGTGATGCCGCGTTGTCGTTCCAGTGCCAGGGTGTCGGTCCGGGTGCTGCCCGCGTCGACCCGGCCGAGCTGGTCGGTCACACCGACGTCGTGCAACAGCCGCTCGGTCAGGCTGGTCTTACCGGCATCGACGTGAGCCAGGATGCCGAGGTTCAGGGTTTTCACGCAGCGTCAGGTCCTTCAGGTAGGAGACAGATCCCTTCTGGTCGGACATCGACGCAGCGCGCATTGGTGCTCCCTGGAGGTTGGTAGCGGTTTCGGGTAGTTCAGCAGGCCGTCGTCGGGTCGGGCAACCGAATAACCGGCGCTCTCACACCCCGTCTGCGGTCGGAGGAGACCTTGCGGGCGTTGGCCAAGCTGGAGCAGTCGTTGCCGTCCCGGCTGCGGCACCGGGTGGACGCTGGCCACAGCCCGCCCGGGTACGCCTGCACGCGTCGGCCGAGGTGATGGCGCAACGGATCCCCACCACTGCGGGTCTGTTGGAGTCGATCGACGAGCGGACCTGCCTGCTGCACACCGGCGGCGAGTCGCTGGAGAACCTCGCCGCCCGGTTCACACGCGCCGCCGGGTCCGCGCCGGGGCGAGTCGCGGTTCACCCCGGCGCGGACGTGGCGGTGGGGCTATGACTGCGGCACC
>NZ_JBEYSL010000570.1:0-3904 GCF_040642735.1 Micromonospora sp. NPDC047753
TACTCCGCCCGACCGTCCGGAGTCTCCACCCGCACCGGCGGGTGGCCGAGGGCCGCCAGGTCGTACGGGCTGGCCCGCATGTCCAGCGTGCGGATGTCCCGGGCCAGGTCGAACGCGTCGGCCACCAGCTCCGAGGTGACCAACGGCGACAACTTGTACGCCCACTTGTACAGATCCATGTTGGCGTGCAGGCAGCCCGGCTGCTCGTGCGCGTGCTGCGTCTCCCGGGTGGGGGTGAGCAGGTTCAGCGGGCGGGCCGGCGGGGTGAAGAACCGGAACGCGTCGAAGTGGCTGCACCGCACCCCCCGCTCCTCGACGACCTCGGCGGTGCGTTCCGCGCTGAGCCGCAACGGCCAGGCGTTGTGCCGCAACTCCTCCCGGGTCTGCCGGTAGACCATCGCCCACTCGTGCATCCCGAAGCAGCCGAAGTGCGGCGCCCGTCCGCGCGTCGCCTCCAGCAGGGAGCGGATCCAGGCGATCGACTCGCCGCGCCTCGCGCGTACCCCCTCGGTGTCGAGGGTGACCCCGGCGGTGCCGGCGCGGTAGTCGCGGCCGAACTCGGCCGGGTCGGCGTCCCGTAGCTCGACCCCGGGCCCCGGATGCCAGCGCCGCAGTTGGGCCGGGCGGTGCGAGTAGTAGGTGAACAGGAAGTCGGCCACCGGATGCCGCTCACCGCGTCGTCGCCGGGCCAGGTGCGGGGTCAGCCAGACATCCACCCGCTCCTCGTGGGCCTGTCGGCGGGCCTGCCACTGCGCCGCGTCGAGCACGGCGGGGGCGAGGGCGGCGGTCACGCACCCCAGGGTACGACCGCCGCCCGCGCACCGGTCAGGGCATCTGCACCCGGACGCCTGCGGAGAACACCCCGCTGCGCAGCTCCAACTGCTGGGGCGGGTCCCGCCCGTCGACTGTGAAGACCAGCGGGAGCACCATCCGGGTGCCCGCCGCCATCGGGTCGGCGAAGACGTCCCGACCCAGGTTCGCCGTCCGGGTGGCCGACTCGTCGGTGCTCACCCAGCGCCCATCGGGCAGGTACGCCCGTTGCAGCTCGCTGTGCCAGGGCTGGTGGTCCCCGGTGACGTTGCGCACTCCGACGGTGGCCTCGCAGCGTCGCCCGTTCGCCGGTGCGGCACCGCCGCCGTCGGTCTTCCCGGCGGTGCCGGGCGCGCCGCAGGTCATCCGGTACACGGTGAACTCGAACGCCGACTCGCGCAGCGGCACTCCCATGGCCCCGGCGACTCCGGTTCCCACCCACGCGCCGCTGGTGGGCTGCTTCTGCGTGTCGATCGCCGCGACCTGTCGGGTCGCCGTCCAGCCCGCGGTGCCGACCACGCCGGCGAGCACCACCACGGCGGCACCCACCAACATCCAGACCGGCGGGGTACGCCGACGTCGCACCGGACTCGGGGCCGCCGGCCGGGGATAGACAGTCCCGCGGCCACCCTCGGCACCGCCGCCGGTGGAGAGCGCGGCAGCCGTCACCCGACGCCCGCGCCGACGTCGCCACACCCAGACCAGGGCGGCGCTGATCAGCAGCAGGACCGCCAGTCCGGCGAGCAGCACCGGGTAGCGGCGCCACGGTGGCGCCTCGCTCACCTCGGCCGGCGGTGCCGCTGCCGCCTGCCAGGTGGCCGTGGCGCAGTCGTACGGTCGGCTGCCGTCACTGGTGAACGCGCAGGTCGGCGCGGTCAGCGGCCGGCCCGGCGCGGTCGCCGCGAGCGCGGTGCCCAAGGTGGTGGTGCTGTGCGCGGGTAGCCGCAGCCGCCAGGTCACCTCGGTGGCCGATCCGCCGGCCGAGCTGGATCGGCCACCACCGCTGATCGCGGTCGTCGACGAGCCGGGCGGCAGTTCCTGACGCACCGTGGTCTCCAGCGGCGAGTTGCTCACGTTGCGCACCTGGATCCGGTACCTCGGTGCCGGGCTGCTCTCCGTGGCGACCGCCACGGTGACCTGTTGCGGGGGTGCCGAAGCCGGTGCCCGGGTCGGTGGTGCCATCGCCGGTGGCGCCGAGGGCGGGGTGGGCTCGGTCACCCGCGCGACCATCGCCACCGGCGGCCGGGTTCCCACTGGTGCTGGTGTGGCGGCCGGTGGTGCGACCGCCATTGGTGGTCGTGTGGCGGCCGGTGGTGCGGCGGCCGTTGGTTGTGGCGCGGCCGCCGGTGGTCGTGGCGCGGCCGCCGCCTCCGGGGCCGCCGTCGGCAGGGCCGGCACGGCGGCGAGGATGCCGAGGCAGTGCACGAACACTGCGAGGGCTCTGTGGTGTCGTGTCGATGCAGGCATACGAACGAACCTCCGGAGCCGACGCTAGGGGCCAGCCGCCTCCGTGCGGGTACGAAGTCGAGAAGTCCGCCCCGGTCACCTCCAGCTCCGGTAGGGTGCCGCGCGCTGACGGGTTGAGCACACCCGACCGCCTGTCCTGGCCGTCCGGGGTGCCGGCGGCGCTAGATTGGCCGGGTGCGTATCGCTCGTTTCGCCCATGCCAAGGGAATGTCGTTCGGTGCCGTCGAAGGCGAAGCGGAGGCTGGGCCGCAGGGTCTGACCATCGCCGAGATCGAGGGCCACCCGTTCGGCAATCTCTCCTTCAGTGGGGCCCGTTGGGCCCTCTCCGACGTTCGGCTGCTCTCGCCGATCCTGCCCAGCAAGGTGGTCTGTGTCGGCCGCAACTACGCCGACCACGCCGCCGAGCTCGGCAACGAGGTGCCCAAGGAGCCGCTGCTCTTCCTCAAGCCGTCCACCTCGGTGATCGGCCCCCGGGACGCCATCCGGCTGCCGATCTTCTCCAAGCAGGTCGAGCACGAGGCGGAGCTGGCGGTCGTGATCGGGGCGCCGGGTGCGCGCCGCGCCGACCGCGCGGCCGCCGAACGCGCCATCTTCGGCTACACCTGCGCCAACGACGTCACCGCTCGGGACCTTCAGCGGTCGGACGGGCAGTGGACCCGGGCCAAGGGCTTCGACTCGTTCTGCCCGATCGGCCCGTGGATCACCACCGGGCTGGACGTGTCCGACCTGGAGATCCGGTGTGAGGTGGGTCGCAACCCGGAGGAGATGGAGGTACGCCAACTCGGCCGGACGAAGGACATGGTCTTCGACGTGCCGGGCCTGGTGTCGTACATCTCGCACGTCATGACTCTGCTGCCCGGCGACGTCGTTCTCACCGGCACTCCAGCCGGGGTTAGCCCGCTTGTCGAGGGGGATACGGTCACCGTGCGGATCGACGGCATCGGCGAGCTCACCAACCCGGTGGTTCCCGTCGCCTGATCCGTCTGATGCCCCTGTTTCCGCAGCTCACGGGTGGTTCGGGGGGATCGGATTTGGCCTGCCGGCACCGGGAGGGTAAAGTTCACTCCCGGCGCCGCAAGGGGCCAATGGGGTATGGGGTAATTGGCAGCCCGACTGATTCTGGTTCAGTTAGTCTAGGTTCGAGTCCTGGTACCCCAGCGCTGCTGGAATTCGCGAGAATTTCCAGACGCTGGATTCTGACGGAGTTCTACTCCGCCCCTTCGGGGGCGAAGGGTGGTCTTCGGCAGAGTGCAGCTCCTCCGCCGCCAAGGTGGGGGAGCAAAAGTTGTTCTGGCCCCGTCGTCTAGCGGCCCAGGACGCCGCCCTCTCAAGGCGGTAGCGCCGGTTCGAATCCGGTCGGGGCTACAGCGTGCACAGCCCGTCTCACCTCGTGAGGCGGGCTGTTTCGTGTCCGCCCGTCGGTGCCCGGTCCGGCCCCCGCCGGGCCTTCGGGTGACGGCGCACCCCGCGCTCGCGCCCGGGTACGGTGCCGCTAGACTACATTCGCACCGCCCGCGAGGGTGGTGAACGGAAAAGTTCTGGCCCCGTCGTCTAGCGGCCCAGGACGCCGCCCTCTCAAGGCGGTAGCGCCGGTTCGAATCCGGTCGGGGCTACAACCAAAGGCTCA
>NZ_JBEYSL010000571.1:0-3903 GCF_040642735.1 Micromonospora sp. NPDC047753
CCCCCGCGATCGTGCTTCAGTTGATGCTGCTGCCGATCGGGTGGTTCATGATCCACTCGGCTTCACTGAAGTCGGGTGGTCCCGCCGCCCTGGATGCCCCGACATCAATGAACCGGAGTCGATCACCCTCGACCTGAGGCACCGACGCCATCCCCGGCGGCCCCGCCATCCTGGGCAGGATCACCGCCGGCCCGGCTCCTGATCACACCCAGGCCGAGGGCGAAGGCAGTGCAGAAGGCGATACCGAAGGCAACGCCACCCTTCGCACCGAACACGGGAATGCCGATCGCCAGACCGATCAGGAGGCCGACCGGCCAGGCCCAGACAGTGGACCTGACGCTCTGCGTACCAGATTTCGCCATGCGTCGATCTTATTCGGCCCCGCCAGGGCCCCGCCGATCTCTCCCACGCTCAGGCAAGCCCACGCCTACGTCGCTCTCCCCAAGTCGGGGTCCGCGCCAGGATCACCGGCCGCGCGAAGCTGCTCCTCGAACATGACGAACGTCCGCTGCCGAATCCCGCGAATGAGCGCCTGCTCCTTCGGCGTCAGGTGACGATCCTCGGCCTTCGCCACGTCCCTGACCGCCTGCACCGTCTCGTAGAGAGCGAAGATCGGGCCTTCGCCCTCAAGATAGTGAGCCCGAAAGCGCTCCACCTCCTGCACGCAGTCCTTGGGAGAGCGCCGAAATACTTTGCCCCCGCTGTCGAAGACGATCTCGCTGAACAACTCGTTCTTCTCCTGCCAAGCGCCAGTGTCGATCGCGACACGCCAAACCCTGGCGCCGGCGTCGGGCGTCTCCACGATTTTCACCGGCGACTGGTAGTACAGGTAGTAAGACGGAAGCACCAAACCTCCGCTCATCGGGAATTCACCACCTCAGGTATCGTCGCCACCCTTGAACATCGCCCGGATCGAGCCTTCGTCAGGCAACTTCTCGCCACCGGTAACTGCTTCAACCGCCGCCTCGGCGTCAGCACGGCTCACGTTCTTGTAACGGTCCGCATTCCGATAGTCATCGAGGAAGCGCACTACAAGCCCGGGATCGTAGGCCCACGCTCGGGCGCGATGGTCCCAGAGAACCGCCTGACCTAGGCCCGCATCCATGACGAAGAGGCCTGCCGGCCCGCTCTGCTCATCGGTCCGGTAGATCACGTAGTAGCTCAACAATCTCCTGCTCCAACTCTTCGACGACCTGCGGAGCTATGGGGAAGTCACGAGACCGTAACCCCAGCCCTTGCACCACCTGTTCGAGGCTTGCCCCTTGGCGAGTTAACCAGGCGCGGTATTTGCGCCAGACGTCGCTGTTCTCGCTGATCCACTTGGCGAAGGTGGCGTCCTTGGTCGGAAAACGGAGATCGAGCCCGTCCGGCAGCGCATCCGGCAAGCCGCGCGAGCGGTTCGCACTGAGCATCCGCAGAAGTGCTTCGACTCGTCGCTCAGGGCTGTTCGACGGGCGCCGCACAACTTCGTACTCCTCATGGGTCGCCAGCCACGCTTCTCGCGACAGCGAAGTGTGCAGCTGCAACTCGATCAGCATCCCGTCCGGCGAACGAAGCGTGCAGTTCAGTCCGTAGAAACGGTTTCCCTGGCGCCAGAAGTTCTTGCAGGCTGAAGTCGGCACTGAGAAGCCAGCCGCGGTCAGGCCGGCAAGAACCAGGTCAACGGCGTTGCTGTAGTGCCGGCCCGACGGTAGTTCGAGGCAAAACCTCAGGACGTCATTGACGCTTGCCGCGAAACCCGTTACGTCGATCGTCGCGACACGGGCCTCGTCGAGGTACTTCCGAGCCAGCGACTCCAGCCCCTTGACGCGATACTCGCGGTCTCGTAGGCAAATTGGATCGCTCAGGTCGAGCGAGTCGGTCACGTTCTGCCCGACCTGAGCCAAAGCATCCTCGACCCGGTCGGCAACGCTCAGTGCACGCTCCTGGACTTCCGTCAGCACTGCCAGTTCGGTGCTCGTGAGCTGGGCGAGGTCGGGCGTTGATTGAGCAACGCCACTCGACTCGGCCCGGCCGGAATCGGCGCTCGCCGAGCCCGGGCCGTCGAGGAGCAGGTACATCCGGTTGATGTACGGGTCGCCGTGGCCGCCGTCGTCGCGCGTCGGCGGGTGATCCGGCAGGTCGGGCCGTTCGCTGAACCGGCCCCGGGGCAGTCCGCCGAGCGGCATCGGTCGGCCGTCTCCGCTCAGCACCAGCGCGTCGATGCCGACCACGTCGGGGTAGAGCGGCCGGTCCCGGACCACGCCGTCCTGTGGGTCCACGTAGAGCACAGTGCCGTTCTGGTTGAGCGCTACCCAGGCGTGTGAACCGCCGTGCGCCCACTCGGTGACCAGGAACGAGTAGCTGCCGTGCCCGCCCAGCAGCAGTTGGTCGTGCAGGTTGCGGTAGCCCCGGTCGGCGGCCTGCCGCGCCTGTGCGGAGTCCGTGCGTTGGCCGGACGCCGGTGCGAGGAGTTTCTGGAAGCGCCCGCCGGTCACGTCCTCCACCCGGCCGGGGCCGCCCGCCTCGCCACGGATGGGGCGCCGGATGTCACCGTCGAGGTAGCCGTCGAAGGTTCGTGGCGCCGACACGCGGGGACGCCCGTGCACCCACGTCTCGAACAGCGACAGTGTGCAGTCCAGGCAGTTGATGCCCCGGGTGGCGTCGGCCGCGGGACCGCCGTCGTTGAGTAGCCCGAACCAGCCGCCGTGTCGGGGGTCGGCGGTGCGGGTGACGGTGCCGTCCGGTCCACGGGGCATCTGTCGTTCGACGTCGACCTGGTGCAGGGCGAGCGGTGGCCGGAGTCCTCCGGGCTGCCCGTACGGCCGGGAGTTGTCGATCGGCGGCGGATCGTCGTCGCCGGTGAGCCTGGACGGGCCGGTGGTCTCCACCGCGCCGAGCGCGAGCGCGCCCACGTCCCGGTTGGCGTGCTCGAAGGTGGCGCTGATGTCGACGACCGGCGGGGCCGTGGTGCCGGCCAGCACCGCGTCTGCCAGGTCACGCCATTCGGAGTACGCGCGAACTTCCTCGTTCGCGGCGCGCTGCCAGCCGTCGGCCCACTGCCGGTTGCCGGCCTGGTGCAGTTGGCGGGCGTAGGTGGCGTACTCGACGGCTCGGCGATCGTGCTCCACGGCGCGGGTGCGCAGTCGGGCGGCCTCGGACTGCCGGCGGTTGTTCTCGAACCCGGTTCGCAGCGATTCGTAGTGGTCCTGGTAGCGCCGCCGCTCGGCGGCTTCGGCCGCTGCGGCCCACTGCGCCGCGTACGCGTCGTTGGTGTCGGGCTCGCGCACCGACGGGGCGCCGAACGCGACCACGTCGACGGGGATCGACGCCCTTCCCCGGGCGGGATGGTCGGGCGCTCGCACCGGTGCGGGCGTCTGCCGGGTCGGGACACGCGCGGGCACGGTGAATCGACCCACCACCGGTGGGGTGGAGGCGACCGGCAGCGGCCCGTTGGACGTCGTCGGGGCGCCGTAGGTGATCGGTGCCGCCGGGCCTGGGGTGATCGTCGGTGCGGAGGGGACGGTCGCCGGAGACCAGGCGGTCGGTCCGGAGGTGGTGACGTGCGGGGAACTGCCGGGCTGGACCGGCGGCACACCGGTGGCAGCCGGCCCGCTGCCCGATTCGAGGGGGCCGACCACGGGCGCGGACGCCGACGAAAGCCTCGGATCAGCACCCACCACAGATTGACTCGGATCACCTACCGCCGACGTGGTCGGGTTGGTGGTCGTCGCCGACGGCGCGGGGTCGGCCGTGACCGGGTGCGGGACGCCCGCTCTGTCGCCGAGCGACCCACCCGTCTCGGAGACGCCCACCGCACTGTGCACCACGTCCACGTCGGACAGCGCGCCGACCGGCGTCGGGGACGACGTGTGCGCGTCGGGCGCGACCGGAGACGCCGGCCCGGCTCCTCGTGACTGCTCG
>NZ_JBEYSL010000572.1:0-3901 GCF_040642735.1 Micromonospora sp. NPDC047753
GGCGGCCAGCACGAACGCGCCGGTGCACAGCGAGACCATCCGGGCGCCCGCCAGGTGGGCCGCGCGGACCGCGTCGAGCAGGTCGGGGGGTATGTCCCCGTCGACGTCCTCGACCGACGGGATGATCACGGTGTCGGCCCGGGCGAGGCGTTCCAACCCGTCGTCGGGCGTCAGCAGGAAGCGACCGACCCGGACCGGGCCGGGACCGCAGATCGCCACGTCGTACCAGGGATCGGCCAGGCCGGAGGGGTCGTGGGCGAAGACCTCGCAGGCAAGGGCCAGCTCGAAGTGCAGCATCCCGCCGGTGGCGGCGATCGCGACAAGGGCCATGTCCGAAACTGTACGGGGGTTGGCGTTCCCGACACTGGCCGGTTGCCGGACGCTGCGGGAGGCTGGACCCAGTCGATCTTTCGAGGGGGCAGCGATGGGTTACAGCGTGGCGGTGTTCGGGGCATACGGGCACACCGGACGGTTCGTGATGGCGGAGCTGCGGGAGCGCGGGTTCGGTGCACTGCCGGTGGGCCGTGACCCGCGCCGGCTGGCGGCGTTCGGGCCCGGCTACCGGGTGGCGTCGGTCGACGATCCGGCCTCGCTCGACGCGGCGCTGGCCGGTGTGGACGCGGTCATCAACTGCGCGGGGCCGTTCGCGTCGACCGCCGCCGGTGTGATCGAGGCCGCGCTGCGCGCCGGGATCCCGTACGTGGACGTGGCGGCCGAGATCGAGGCCAACCTCGACACGTTCACCCACTTCACCGAGCGCGCCCGCGCCGCCGGTGTCGCGGTGGTCCCGGCGATGGCCTTCTTCGGCGGGCTCGGTGACCTGCTCGCGACGACGGCGATGGGTGACTGGGCGTCGGCCGACGAGGCGCACGTCGCGTACGGACTGAGTAGCTGGCACCCGACGGCCGGGACGGTCGCCGCGGGCGTCGTCTCCCGCGAGCGCCGCGCCGGCCGCCGGGTCCGCTACACCGGCGGCCGGTTGGAGTACCACTCCGGCGGGGACCTGCCGAGGGTGGACTGGGACTTCCCCGCGCCGTTGGGTCGCCGCAGCGTCCTCGGGGAGTTCAGCATGGCCGACGTCGTCACCATCCCGCGTCACCTGGTCATCCCCGAGGTCCGCACCTACATGACCGTCGACGCCGCCAGCGACCTGACCGCCGCGGCGGCGCCGGTCGCGGTCGACGGGCGGGGCCGGTCCGCGCAGACGTTCACGGTCGACGTCATAGTGCGTCGCGGCGACGCGCGCCGCCGTGTCATGGCCAGTGGCAAGGACATCTACGCCGTCAGCGCGCCCCTGGCCGTGGAAGCGGTCGGGCGCGTCCTCGATGGTCGGACGAGGACCAGCGGCGTCGCCTCCGCCGGCGAGATGTTCGACGCGCCCGACTTCCTGCGCGCGCTGTCGCCGGCCATCCGCGTCGAACCGGTCAGCGGCTGAGACCGAGAATTCGCCCACAATTCGTTACTCAAAATTCGTAATCATCGCACCATAACCCGGGCGGCAGGACTTAAAGGAAACTTAAGGCTGCACGAGCGAAAAATTGTCATCCGGAGCCGTCGCGCCGGCTGCCAGGGCGCTTGTCGACCGGCCTCCTTAATTCTTTTCCCGCGAGTTGATGCAGGCCTCTGACGTGCACATACTCCTTCCGACAGAGCTTCACCGTCGACTCGAAGGAAACCACTGGTAATGCGGACTCCCCCCGCGCACGTCGCACCGCCGGATCGGGCGCGAAAGCGTCGTCGCCTCACTCGCATCACGCTCGCCTCCGCGGTTGCCGCCGCGCTGGCCGGCAGCGGCATCTACATCGCCGGCGCCCAGGCCGAGGAGGTCGCGGTGCCTGGCCGGGTGCAGGCAGAGGCCTTCGCGGCACAGTCCGGGGCGCAGACCGAGGGCACCGGCGACGCCGACGGCGGCCGTAACGTTGGCTGGCTGGCCAGCGGCGACTGGCTGCGCTTCGACAATGTGTCGGTGACGGGCGTCGACCTGACGGCCCGGGTCGCCTCGCACAACGCCGCCGGCGGCACCGTCGAGTTGCGCCTCGGCGCGCAGGACGGTCCACTGCTGGCCGGGTTCCCGATCGCGCAGAGCGGTGGTTGGCAGAAGTGGACGACCGTCACCGCGAAGGCGTCAGCTCTGCCGTCCGGTGCGCAGACCGTCTTCGCGGTCATGAAGAGCGCCTCGACGTCGGACTTCGTGAACCTGAACTGGTTCACGTTCGGCCCCGCGAAGGGCACGTCGCCCAGCGCGTCGGCCACGCCGAGCACATCGGCCGCCCCTTCGGCCACGCCGAGTTCCACCGCGTCCGCGTCCCCGTCGACGTCCGTCCCGCCGAGCGCACCGGCCGGCGGCTGGGTGCCCGTCGACCAGGCACAGTGGAGCAGGGAACTGGCCGCCTTCAACGCCATGAAGCCGAAGGCGGTGCCGCCGGGCACCACCCGGGTGCCGGAATTCCACACCGACTGCGGTGTCGCGAACTCGGCCCCGGACGATCCGATCGTCCTGCCTGGTCTCGCTGGCGCCTCGCACATGCACACCTTCTTCGGCCCGAAGATCGACGCCTTCACCACGACGGACACGTTGTTCGACGCGGCGAACACCTGTAACGCTCCCGGGGACAAGAGCGCCTACTGGACCCCGGAGCTACGCAAGGACGGCAAGGCGGTGCCGATCAAGAGCATGCGCATCTACTACGGCTCGCGGGTCAAGGACCCGTCGACCGTCAAGCCCTTCCCGCCGGGCCTGAGGGTGGTCGAAGGTGACGCCAAGCGGCAGGTGGACACCCCGAAGAACGCCGGTAGTAACCAGTTCTGGTGCGCGGGTAGCGCCGAGATCGGCCGCAGCGCCGACGGTAACTGGCCGAAGTGCGCCCCCGGCGGCAACCTGATCTTCCAGCTCGTGTTCAAGGACTGCTGGGACGGCAAGAACATCGACTCACCCGATCACAAGTCGCACATGGGCGACCCGGTGAACGGCGTCTGCACCGGCAAGTACCCGGTGGCCGTTCCGGATCTCTCCTTCATGGTCAACTACGAGTCGCTGGGCGGTGACGGCCTCAGCCTCTCCTCCGGCAAGCCGTCATCCATGCACGGCGACTTCATGAACGCCTGGGAACCGGAGCGTCTCGGCGACCTGGTGAAGTCCTGCCTCAACCAGAACGCCAAGTGCGGCGTCGACACGACGTTCGCCGGCGGCTGACCACCGCCTGCGATGCGACGGCCCCCACGCTCAGGCGTGGGGGCCGTCCGTCACCGCACCCGGTGCGACCGGGTCACGAGGGTCAGATGACCAGCGTGAAACCCGCCGCCTTGCACGCGGCGGAGATGTCCTTGCCGGCCTTCTCGAAGGCCGGGTTGTCGGCGGCGGTAGCCGGGTCCGCCGCAGCCGCGGCCTTGGCCGCCTCCGCGCCGAACGCCCGCAGGGCCGTGGCCACCTTGCCGTCGCCGGTCGAGGCGACCACGGCGATCTTCTTGTCCAGGTCGTTCAGGATCTTCTGGTAATCCGCCGCCGACGCCTCGCCGGTCATGGCGACCTTCACCAGCTCGGCCTTCATCTCGTCGCTGACCTTCTTCGCCGACTCGCAGAGTTCCTTGTCGCTCGCGGCGCCCGCCGCGGGCGACGAGGCCGGCGTGGCGGCAGCGGAGGTGGCCACCGCGGACGGGGCTGCGGAGGTGGCAGCGGGCGTGGTGGATCCTGCGGTCGTCGCCTTGTCGGCGTCGCCACAGGCGGCGAGGGTCGTCGAAACGGCGAGGATCAACATGGCGGAGGCAAGACGGGAAGATTTCACGGACGCGGACGATAGCCGAAGCCCAAACGATGATCAATTCGCTCGGCGTTGCGCCCCCTCGGCGGCTCCACAGTGTCTGGTCATGATGAGGCCACGTCGCGGAGCGCGAGGATGGAGGT
>NZ_JBEYSL010000573.1:0-3895 GCF_040642735.1 Micromonospora sp. NPDC047753
GCCTGAAAACCGACCCGGAGGACACGTGCCCCTGCTGTACGACGTCACCAAGCTGACCGTCGGCACCGTGCTGCGGTTTGGCTGGCAGCCCCGTGTGGAAGGGCTGGAGCACCTGCCCCGACACGGCGGCGCGATCCTCGCCGGCAACCACCTGTCCGTCGCCGACGAGTTGTTTCTCGTCACCTCGACGCCCCGACACGTCACCTTCTGGGCGAAGGTCGAGTACTTCAACGGCCGGGGTCCGGGCGGCTGGCTCAACCGGCGGATCGTCGCCGGCATGGGCGCCATCCCGGTGGACCGCTCCGACGGCCGGGCCGCCCTGCGCGCCCTCGACGCCGCCGTCCCGGTACTCCGCTCCGGCGGCCTGGTCGCCGTCTACCCGGAGGGCACCCGCTCCCCGGACGGGCGGCTCTACCGGGGCCGGGTCGGGATGACCCGGCTGGCCCGCGACGCCGGGGTGCCGATCATCCCGGTCGGTGTGCTCGGCACCGCCGAGGTGCTGCCGGTCGACGCGCGGCTGCCCCGTCGCCACCCGATCACCCTGCGGTTCGGCCCGCCGATCCCGGTCGCCGAGCGGATCAACGGGCCGCGAGACATCCGGACGGTCACCGACGAGGTGATGGCGGCGATCCAGCAGCTCACCGGCCAGGAGTACGTGCCGCACTACGCGCCCGCCCGGGAGAGCTGAACGCGGGCGGCGATCAGCCGGCGAGCAGTGCCGCCATGCGGTCCGCCTGCGCCTCCCAGCGCCACTCCCGTTCCACCCAGGCCCGGCCGGCCGCGCCCAGCTGACGGGCCAGGTCCCGGTCGGCGAGCAGCCGGGCGACCCGGTCGGCGAGCTGGGCGATGTCCCGGCCGCCCACGACGTAGCCGGTCTCCCCCTCCCGGACAGCGTCCGGCGCTCCCCCGGAGTCACCGGCCACCACTGGCAGGCCGGTCGCCGATGCCTCCAGGTAGACGATGCCCAGCCCTTCGACGTCGAGGCCACGGTTGCGGGTACGGCACGGCATCGCGTAGACGTCACCGGCCGCGTAGTGCGCCGGCAACTCGACCGACGGCACAGTGCCGGTGAACACCACATCCCGTTCCACACCGGCCTGGCGGGCCAGCTTCTCCAGGGTCGCCCGGTACGGCCCACCACCGACGATCAGCAGCGCCGCGTCGGGCACCCGGCGGCGGATCTCCGGCAGGGCCCGGATCAGGGTGTCCTGACCCTTGCGCGGCACCAGCCGGGACACACAGACGACGACCGGCCGGTCGGTCAAACCGAGCCGGGCCCGGACCTGTTCACCGTCCACGCTCGGGTGGTAGGTGTCCACATCGACCCCGGGCGCGAGGCGGCGCAGCTCGGTCACCCCGTCCAGCACCCGGGCCAACCGGCTGCGGGTGTACTCGCCCAGATAGGTGGTCACGTCCACACCCCGACCGATGCGCCGCAGCGCCGGCCGGGCGGCCGGCACGGCCGCCCAACCGACCTCGTGGCCATGGGTCTGCGCCACCACCCGACGGATGCCGGCCCGCCGCCGCAGGCCGGCCGCGAGCAGGCCCAACGGGGCCGCCGCGCCGAACCACACGGTGTCGCAGTCGTACGCGCGAGCCAGCCGGGCCGCCCTGCGGGCGATCAACGGGGTGGGCAGCAACACCCGGGTGCGCTCCCGGATCACCTCGTACGGCTGGTCGGCGTCGAACTTCGCCGCCCCGCGCCAGTTCGACGCGTAGACGACCACCGAGCCGGCCGGTTGACGGACCGCGAGGTGGTGCACGAACGACTGGATCCCACCCGGGCGGGGCGGAAAGTCATTGGTGATCAGCAGGGTGCGGTTCATCGGCCGGCCTCCCGGGCGTACGCGCGGGCGGCGGCCATCCGCTCCACTGTGGACGGGTGTGAGGCCGAGTAGAGGTATTCCCAGCGGGGCGGGTCGGGGTCACCGAGGTTGACCGAGCCCAGCCGGCGCTGCATCGACTCGAAGGACTCCGGGTCGCCGGTGAGCGCGAGCGCGTGCGCGTCGGCCCGCGCCTCCACCCGTCGGGACATCAGCGCCTGCACCGGGGCGGCAACCAGCCCGGCCACCGTGACCAGGGCGACCAGCAGCGGGAACGCGCGCGGTTGGGCCACCGAGTCGACACCGGCCAGCCGTAGCAGTGGCCCCCACGAGCCGAGCAGGTAGAGCGCCACCACAGCGGCCGCGGCACCCAGCGCCCCGGTCAGCGTGCCGGCCGCCACGTCGGAGTCCTTCGCGTGCCCCAACTCATGCGCCACGACGGCGGTCACCTCGGCCGGGGTCGCCTCGCGCAGCAGCGTGTCGTAGACGACCACCCGTCGGGTCGGCCCGAGACCGGAGACGTACGCGTTGACCGCCCTGGTGCGCCGGGAGGCATCGGCGACCAGCACGTCACGCACCGGCACCCCGTCGCGGGCGGCCATGCTCATCAGCTCGGTGCGCAACGGACCCTGCTCCATCGGGGTGAACCGGTTGAACACCGGCTCCACCAGCACCGGCAGCACGAACGACAGCAGCACCACGAGCACGGCGGCGCCGGCCGCACCGAACGCCCACCACCAGCGGGGCGCGAGCCGGATGACCGCGTAGAAGCCGAACAGCGCCACCGCGCCGATCACCGCGCTGACGGCGTACGACTTGAGCAGGTCGACAGCCCAGCCGCTCCAGCCGTTGGTGCTCAACCCGTAGCGGGTGAGCACGCTCTGCCGCCAGGCGGCGAACGGGAGCGTCACCAGGTCGGCGACGAGCACCACCGCCAGCCCGCCGAGCACAGCCTGCGCTGCCCAGTGCCCACCGAAGGGCCGGCCGACCAGCTCGACCAGGCGACTGCCCAGCGGGGTCAACCCGAGCGCGAGGGCGATCAGCAGCCCGACGGCGAGCGCGGCGTAGCCACCGGGACGCAGCGCGGCTCGGAACTCCCGCCCCTTGGCCACCTGCTCGGCCGGCAGGTCGCCCAGCGCGGCGAGCTGGTCGGCACGGGGTGCCGGCGGGCGGTGCCACGGGATGAGCAGCGCGGCCAGCACGACCAGCACGAGGGCCAGCCCGGCCAGGGTCAGCAGCGCCCAACCCCGCGGGGTCACCGCGTCACCGCCCGGTGGGCCGGATCGCCGCCACCGGACGCAACGCCACCGGACGCAGCGCCGCCGACGAGCCCGCCGTCGTCCCGCCGTACCTCGCTCATCGCGCCGCTCCTCCCGCCGTGACCGCTCATCCTATGGCCCGCGAGAAGCCTGCTTCCGGGCGCGGTGTAAGGCTCAGGCGACCCGGCGGGCGGGGCGGCGGGGAGCGACCTCCGGGCGCGCGGGCGCGGCCAGCACCTCCACGTCGAAGCCGGCCCGGGCGAGCACCTCGATGGCCTCGACCTCGGCGGCGACCAACCCGGCCGCCGGGGACGTCTCGTCGAACAGGGCGGTCAGCGGGCAGCCGGAACAGCCGTCGGCCCGCTTCGCGCACCCGTCGCAGTCGATGAGCATCACGCCTCCTGATCGGCTCGCGGCGCACGGGCGACTCCTGTTGTCGCCGACCGGACACCGTCGGTGACATCGACACTAACCACCGGGTACGACAGCAACCCGATCCGACCGCCTGTTTCAGGGCTAGATCCACTCCAGATCAGCGATATCGGGGTATCCCACCCGACCGGGAGCCCCCGACCAACGAACCCGACGAACCCATGCCCGACCGAGCGAAGGAGAGGCATCGTTTGGCCGACCGACCACCCGGGCACTGGGCGACCGTGGCCGATCTCGATGCGTCGTCAGTCGTGGAATTCCGGTACTCCCCGCGCCGACATCGCCTCGCCATGGCTCTCGCCGTGCTGGTCGGCGCGGCTCTCCTCACCTTCTACACGGTGGTGTTCGACGAGGCGTGGTGGAAGGTGCTGCTGCGCTTCG
>NZ_JBEYSL010000574.1:0-3891 GCF_040642735.1 Micromonospora sp. NPDC047753
GGAGCTTGCCGTCCAGCCGGTCGCGCCGGATTCGAAGCCCGGGTTGGCCAGCTTCGGCCCGGTCGTCGGCGAGCGCGGCGACCGGCGGCGCGCCGGCCGCACGGCCGCCGCTGGTCTCGGTGACCGCCCGGTAGGGGTTCAACACTCCGGCGCCGTACCCGCCGCCCCGGCCCGCGCCCGGAGCTGGGTCGGCGGTGGCGATGATCCGCTCCGCCACCTGGGCGGCGGTCAGCTCCGGCCGGTACTCCCGCAGCAACGCGGCGGTGGCGGCCACGAAGGGCGCCGCGTAACTGGTCCCCTCGACCCGATGGTGGCCGACACCGGGTGCGGCGGTCAGCACCTCGCTGCCCGGAGCGACAAGATCGACGTACGAGCCGGTCTGCGAGAACGCCGCCCGCCCGCCGTCCGCCCCGATCGCGCCCACGCCGAGCACCCCGTCGTAGCCGGCGGGGAACGGTCGGGGGTCCCCACTGTCGTGCAGGTTGCCGGCGGCGGCCACCAGCACCACGTCCCGCTCGACCGCGTACCGCACCGCCGACCGGACCTCCGGGTCGTCCGCGTACAGCACGACGGACAGGTTCACCACGTCGGCGTCATGGTCGACGGCCCACCGGATGGCCCGGGCGAACTCGTCGGCGCTGACCGTACGCCCCGACTCCCGCCCCTTCACGACCTGCTGTTCACTCACCCGAACCGGCAGGATTCGGGCACCCGGTGCCAGGCCGCGGAAGGCGACGTCGGGGCGGGGTGCCGCGGCGATGATGCTCGCCACACCGGTGCCGTGCCCGGCGCAGTCCCGACCGCCGTCCCCGCCGGGGTCGAGCAGGTCGGTGCCGGCCAGCACCCTCCCAGCCAGTTGCGGGTGCACCCGGTCCACCCCGGAGTCGACCACCGCGACCGTCACCCCGTCGCCGGTGGCCAGCGGCGCGAGCCGCGCCGGGTCGTACCGTTGCTGTGGCCAGGGCCTGGCGGCGACCGGCCGGACGGGGGCGAGTGGGGTCGCGCAGGCCGGTGCCGACGCGCCGAGACCGGCGGTGGCGGCGACGGTCGGAAGGGCCGGTACGGTCAACAGGCTGGCGGCCAGACCTGCGAGGACCGGGCGCGTGATCGATCGGGACATCGACACCCTCCGTATCGTGTCGGCTCCGAAACGGGATGTTATCGCCTCCCTCGGGCCCTGGCAGGCCGCCGCCGGCCAGCCATTGTGATCTTGGTACCACCTTGTAGGTTGTACGCGATACCTGTGGCCTGTTCTCGGAAGGGGAGGTGGCCGTGACCGCATGGGAACCGGCCACGGAGGCCGAGGTGGCGATGCGCGACGCGCTGCGCGCAAACGACCAGGAGCTCTACTTCCGGCTCCTGTCCCGCACCGATGTGCTGCTGCCGGTCTCCGCGCCGACGCAGCCCGGCCAGCCACCTGCCGGATGGGGCACCTGGACCACCGGCGGCCGGACCCACGTCCTGGCCTTCACCTCCGCCGCCGCGCTGCGAGCCTGCCTCGGCGACCACGCCGGCAGCAACCGACGCATCCCCTTCGCCGACCTCGCGGCCAGCTGGCCCAACCACGAGTGGTGGCTCGCCGTCAATCCGGGTCTGCCGGTCGAGGGTTACCTGCCGGCCTGGTTCGTGTCGCAGTTGTCCCGAGGTGACGTGCGGCTGCCCGGCCGTGCCATGGGTGCCCGCGCTCGCCTGGAGCGGGCCGAGACCCTGGCCCGCACCCGGCCCGGCGCGCCACTGCGGGACACCGCCACTGCCGCTGGATCACCTCCCGTGACGGGGGTGGCCCCGTCCGTGCCCGAGAGCGCTCCGCTCGCACCCCGAAGGCCCGCGCGGAGCCCGGGCCCTCGGGTGGGTGTCCCGCCGGTGCCGGGTCCGGCGCCCCGGCCACCCGCCTCTGCTGAGCCGCCGCGCCGACCTGGCGAGGAGGACCTGCCCGCCGCCGGTCAGCGGCACCCGACCGAACCGCCTCGACCCGCCCCAGGCCTCGGAGCACTGCCCCGCACCGGCCGGCCGTCCCGGTTCACCCCGTTGGCTACCGCCGGCCCCACCACCGACCAGGCTGGGCCGGGTGCGGGCTGGCCGGCAGCGACCCGGCCGGGCGACGTCGACGGCCCCGCCCCGGCCAACGGCAACGGTGGCCCCCAGGCCGCGCCTCGGCGCTCCTTCTTCGACCCCACTCCGGCCCGCGACCCGGCCGCGAGCGGCGGACGCCCCGGTGACCGGGCGGCCCCGCCGACCCGGTTCGGTCGAGGCAGCCAGCCCTTCCCTCGCCGCCGACCAGCCGATGCGCCGGCCGACGAGTCAGCGACGCGGGCCTTTCCGATGGCGGCGGACCCGGCCGCCACCCAGCCGGTACGACGGCCGGAGGGCGGCCTCGGCGCGCCTCGCGGGATGGACGTGCCGCCGTCCGGCGAGGAGATCACCCAGCCGCTGCCGCCGCGCCGGCACAACCCGCTGGCTGAGGAGCCCACCCGCGCGTTCCGGGTGACCGGTGAGCCTCGCCCGACCGGTGCGCCCGGACGGGCATCGGCGGAGGAGACGCAGGCGATTCCCCAGGACCGGCCGGGCCGGTTCGAGCCGGTGGAGGATCCGCCGGTGTCCGTCGCGGAACCGGTCTCCGGGCCGCCTGCGCCGCGCCGAGGCTTCACGCCCATCGTCATCGAGGGCACCATCATCGAGTCCCGCGACCTCACCGACCCGGTCGAGAGCAGCGCGCCGGTCGACGCGCCCCGGCGGCCCAGCCCCACCGAGGCCGCCCCGCCGCCGTTCGGCTCGACGCCCCCCGGTCCGGGCCTGTTCACGGCGTCCCCCAGCCCCGCTGAGGCCGCTCCGCCGCCGTTCGCCAGCCCTGGTCCCTTCGCACCTCCGTCCTTCAGCCCCGATCAGCCCGCCCCTAGCCCGTCCGTCCCGCAGCCCGTGGTTCCGGCCGAGTCCGGCGGCGTCGGCGATGGCCTGGGCAACCTGGGGGCCGACGTCCCGCTCAGTGACGATCGCTCCGACAGCGAGGGCTCGTCGGGAAGCCCGGCCGGCGGCGAGAGCATGACCGCGGACGACGGCACCTACCCGCCTGCCGACGAGCCGCCGCCGGTCGAGTTCGAGCCGGCGAACACGGTCGAGGAAGACCTGCTCAATGCCGCCGGCTCGGGCAGCACCGACACGTTCCTGTCCACCCTGCTGCTTGCTCGGGTGCTGCTGCCGGCGGCACCGGACTCGGCGCGGGGAAGCCGCCCCGGGGATCCCGGCTTCGTCTGGCGTACCGGGCAGCTCGACGGCGAGACGTACGTGGTGGTCTACACGTCGTCGGAGCGCCTCGCCGACCATGTCGAGGGGGACATCGACACGGTCCGGGTGAAGTTCGCCCAACTGATCAGGCGCTGGCCCGACGAGGACTGGTCCTTCGCCGTCAACCCGGGCACGCCAGTGGGTGCCAAGTTGCCCGGCGAGCAGATCGTCGCGTTGGCCAACTGGGCCGCCGAGGTGGGGCTCGGGGACGACCTGGAAGTGGACCAGGTGGAAGCGCCGGCCGTGGCCGAACCGGCCGCCCGTCCCCGGTACGCCCCCGCAGCGGTCGACCCGACCCGGCCGACGGTCATGCAGAAGGCGATCGCCCCCAGCCAGCTCGCGTACTACCTGGATCGTGGGTACGACCGGGTGTCCGGGTTCGTGCACCGGGCCGGTGAGCTGTCCCACCTGACCACACCGGCTCAGCTGCACGAGGCGCTGGGCCTGAGCTACCCCGGCTCGCCGTTCGCCCAGGACGCCGAGGAGATCTACGTGCTGCGCTGGCCGGCGCACCGGCCGAGCCTCTACCGCATCCCGTACGGCGGTCAGAACGAGCCAGCGATGCGGGCCATGGAGGGCTGGGTCATCGAACGCCCGCCGTTCCGGGGC
>NZ_JBEYSL010000575.1:0-3879 GCF_040642735.1 Micromonospora sp. NPDC047753
CCTGTTGTCCGATGGGCCGGACGGGTCCGACGTTCGGACGGGTCCGGTGGCGCGCCCTCCGGCCGGCTGTCACGATCTCCGGCATGTCCGTCGCGGCCCGTCGTCGAGCACCTGGAGCAGGATGTTGAAGACGTCCGGGTGGGCCTTCTCGATCTCGTCGAGCAGCACCACCGCGTACGGGCGGCGACGCACCGCCTCGGTGAGCTGACCGGCCTCCTCGTAGCCGACGTATCCGGGCGGCGCGCCGACCAGCCGACTGACCGTGTGCCGCTCCTGGAACTCGCTCATGTCCACCCGGACCATCCGGTCCGCCTCGCCGAACAACGCCTCGGCCAGGGCCCGCGCCAACTCGGTCTTGCCGACGCCGGTCGGGCCGAGGAACAGGAAGCTGCCCATCGGCCGCTCCGGGTCGGCCAGCCCGGCCCGGGAACGGCGCACCGCCTCGGCGACCGCGGTGACCGCGTCGTCCTGACCGACCACCTTCTGGTGCAGGTGACCCTCCAGGCGCAGCAACCGGTCGCGTTCCTCCTCGGTGAGCTGGCTGACCGGGATGCCGGTGGCCCGGGAGACCACCTCGGCGATCTCCTTGGGGCCCACCTCGGGCACCTGGGATCCGGACGAGCCGTCCTCGCCGTTGGCGCGTCGGATGTCCTCCTCCAGCTCGGAGATCCGGTCGCGCAGCGCGGAGGCCCGCTCGTACTGCTCGTCGGTGACGGCCTGTTCCTTGTCCCGGCGTACCTCGTCGAGTTCCTGCTCCAGCTCGCGCACGTCGGACGCGGGGGTGCGGGTCCGCAGCCGCACCCGGGCGCCGGCCTGGTCGATGAGGTCGATCGCTTTGTCCGGCAGGAACCGGTCGGTGACGTACCGGTCGGACAGCTCGGCGGCCGAAACCAGCGCCTCGTCGGTGAAGCGCACCTGGTGGTGGGCCTCGTACCGGTCGCGCAGCCCGCGCAGGATGGCGATGGTGTCGTCGACGCTGGGCTCGGGCACCAGCACCGGCTGGAAGCGCCGGGCCAGGGCGGCGTCCTTCTCGATGCTCTTGCGGTACTCGTCCAGCGTCGTCGCGCCGATCACCCGCAGCTCGCCGCGGGCGAGGGCGGGTTTGAGCATGTTCGACGCGTCCATTCCGCCCTCGCTGCCGGCGCCACCGGCCCCGACCAGGGTGTGGATCTCGTCCATGAAGATGATCAGCTCGTCCCGGTGCGCCCGGATCTCGTCGATCACCTTCTTCAGCCGTTCCTCGAAGTCACCCCGGTAACGGGTGCCGGCGACCAGACCGGCCAGGTCGAGCTGGACGACCCGCTTGCCGAGCAGGGTCTGCGGTACGTCGCCGTCGCAGATCCGTTCGGCCAGCCCTTCGACGATGGCGGTCTTGCCGACGCCCGCCTCGCCGATCAGCACCGGGTTGTTCTTGGTCCGCCGGGACAGGATCTCCACGGCCTGCTCGATCTCGTCGGCCCGCCCGATCACCGGGTCGATCTGGTCGTTGCGGGCCAGGTCGGTGAGGTCCTGCCCGTACTGGTCCAGGGTGGGGGTGCCACGGTCCGGCTTCGGCCCGGTCATCGGCCCTCGCTCGGCGTTGGCGGCCTGCAACGACTCGGGTTGGATCCGGCCGGCGGCCAGCATCCGCCCGGCCGGCGACTCCGGGTTGAGCGGCAGCGCCATCAGGATGTGCTCGGGGCCGATGTAGTTGGCGCCCATCGCGCGGGACAGCTGATGGGCGTCGAGCAGCGCCCGCTTGGCCGCGGGGGTCAACGAGAGGTTGGGCGGCACCTCCCCGCGTGGCGCGCCGTCGCCCTTTCCGCCGAGGGCGTTGAGCAGGGTGTCCGGGTCGGCGCCGGCCCGGCGTACCAGGTCACGCAGCGGTTCGCGTTGCAGCGCCGCCCAGAGCAGGTGGTCGGTGTCCAGGTCGCTGCTCTGGCGTTGCGCGGCCCGTCGGGCCGCGTCGGCCAGCATCTCCCGGGCGTCGGCCGTCATCAGTCGGGTGATGTCGACCCGGTGCGGCGGTCGGCGCCCTCCCTCGCCCCGGCCGAAGTACCTGGCCAGGAATTCGTCCCACGGGTCGGAGCCGATGTCACCGGGTCCCATCATGTCTGTCCTCCGCAGTAGGGCTCGGCACGGTCGGCAGGGGCTACCCGGCGCGCGCCCCGACAAACGCCGCAGGTGGCGAAGGACCGGCATTCCGGGAGTGGCGTCGGGCCAGGGCCGGGCGGTGGTGGCAGGCTGACCGGATGGATGAGACCCCGCTGCTGATCGTGGATGGCGCCAACGTGGTGGGCTCGCGCCCGAACGGGTGGTGGCGTGACCGTGCCGGGGCCGCTGCCCGGTTGCGCGACTCGCTCGCCCCGGTGGCGACCATCGGGTTGCCGGCCCGGCTGACCGCTCCGGTGGAGGTGGTCCTGGTGGTCGAGGGGGCCGCGCGGGGCGTGCCGGGCACCGAGGGTGTGCGGGTGGTCTCCGCCGCCGGTTCCGGCGACGACACGGTGGTCGAGCTGGTGGAGGGCGCGCCGCGGCGTCGGCGGCTGGTGGTCACCGCCGACCGGGAGTTGCGCGGCCGGGTGACGGCGCTGGGCGCGGAGGTGTACGGCCCGCGTTGGCTCCGCGAGAACCTGACCAGCAACTGAGAAATTCTCGCACTGGGACTCCCACAGATCGGACTCCCGGCGCTTCCGAGGGCCTTCCGGACAGGCGGGCAGGAACACCGACAGGGCGGATGTTCTTTCGGAACCGGCGATAGGCTCTAATGGAGATCTCCCCGCCCCCAGGAGGTTCCGCCGTGGCGAGCGTCGCCGAGCTGAAGGCTGCCATCGATGTCGCCCTCCAACAGATCGGAGACGGGCAGACAGCCGTGCAGGCGGCCGGCGAGAAACTCTCCGAGGCACAGCAGACCCTGGCCGGGGCGCTGGAGGGCAGCGGGCACGAGACGGTGGAGGCGGCCCAGGCGTCGCTGACCCAGGCCAGCCAGGAGCTGGAGGAGTGTCTCGCCGCGACACTTGTCGCGGTGGAGCAGGCGCAGCTCTACGTCTCCACCCTGTAGGCCGTCATGTCCATCATCGAGGATGTCGGCGGGCAGGTCCGTGCCGCCACCGAGGAGTTCCCAGTCGCGCTGCTCGGGCAGGCCCTGGAGAAGTTTGGCCTGGCCGCGGAGCGGCTGCGCTGGGTACGACAGGAGTCGGCCAACCCGATGGGGGTGCCCGAGCTCTCCGCCGCCACCGAGCACGCCGAGAGCGCCGGCTACGCGCTGCGGGTGGCCCAGGAACAGCTGTCGGCGTACCTGACGGCGATCGGGCTCGGCGCCGACGGCACCCCGGCGCCCCGCCCTGAGCAGCAACGCGCTCCCCGACACGACACGCCACCGGTGCCCGGGCCCGCCGCGGTCGCGCCGGAGCCGGCCGAGCAGGTGCGAATGCGCCGCTGGTGGTCGGTGCGGGTGGCCGAGCTGACCGGCGGGCGCGAGGGCACCGACGACGAGCCCGACGAGCGGGTGGTCGACTCCCAGGAGCTGCTGCGCCGAGTGGTGG
This sequence comes from Micromonospora sp. NPDC047753, assembly GCF_040642735.1. Taxonomy (NCBI): domain Bacteria; kingdom Bacillati; phylum Actinomycetota; class Actinomycetes; order Micromonosporales; family Micromonosporaceae; genus Micromonospora; species Micromonospora sp. NPDC047753. Next base: position 3,522 of record NZ_JBEYSL010000575.1, read on the forward strand.
GTGGTGTCCGCTCCGGCGACCGGGACCGGCTCCGCAAGGAGCTGCGCCGAGCCCCGGCCGACGTGGGGCTGGGCATGGCGGCGCTGGCGCCGCCGCTGCTGCGTGAGCTGGCCGGCGAGTTGCTCGGGCACCCGCCTCGCGCCACCGATCTCGGGCGGCTGCGCGGCGAGTTGGACGGACGCGTGCGCGACCTGCTGCCCGGGTTGCCGCCGCCGGTGCTGGAGACGTTGCTGACCCGGGTGTGCCGGATGCCGCCGCCGCGCGCCTCGGGGGAACCACCGCACGCCGCCGACTCCGCGGTGACCGCCGGGGTGGCGACCGGGCTGCTGCTCGCCCGCCTGGGCCGGGACCTGCCGGC
>NZ_JBEYSL010000576.1:0-3878 GCF_040642735.1 Micromonospora sp. NPDC047753
GTCCTGGCGTACGGGTGGAGCACCGACCGCACCGACCGGGCTGCCGCGTTCGGGCACGCCGCCGCCGGTGCCACCGCGGTGCAACACGCCCTGTCGGTGCTACGCGACGCACCCGAGCTGCTCGCCGTCTGCGACAAGTACGACCTGGCCAGCGTCAACCGGGGCCCGCTCGGGATGGGGCTGCTCACCGGCAAGTACACGGCCGCGTCGACGCTGCCCCGCGACGACGTACGCGGACTGGCTCCGGGCTGGTTGGAGTGGTTCCGGGGTGGCCGGCCGGCACCGGAGTGGCTGCGGCGGGTCGGCGCGGTCCGAGCCGCGCTCACCGCCGACGGGCGCACCCTCGCCCAGGGCGCGTTGGGCTGGATCTGGGCCCGCAGCGGCCGCACCATCCCGATCCCGGGCTGCCGTACGGTCGCCCAGGTCGAGGAGAACGCCGCCGCGCTGCACCGGGGCCCACTGCCGGCGGACCAGTTCGTCGAGGTGGAACGTCAGCTCGCCGCCGTCCGCACCGCAGCCCTGCGCGACGCCGACCGCCCCCACTGGCCCCGCCCCATCCACCCCACAGTCCACCCGTAACCAGGTCCCACAGAAGCCCACCCACGCCCGCACCCACGGCGCAGCGCGTGCTGCGCCGTGCTGCCTCGTGCTGCGCCGCGCTGCGCCGTGCTGCCTTGTGCTCTGCCGTGCTGCCTCGCGCCTTGCCGCCTCGTGTCGCCCCGCCCCGCGCCGTGCTGCCCAGGGCTGCTGTGCGCCGTGCTGCCCCGCGCCGTGCTGCCTAGCGCCGTGCTGCCTAGCGCCGTGCTGCCCCGCGCCGCGCCGCCCGGCCCTGCGCCGCCTAGCGCTGCCCTGCGCCGCCCCCTTCCGCTCAGTTCCGCCCTGCGCCGCTCCGCCCGCGTCGATCAAGGGGTTGTGGTGCCTCACAAACCGGGCACCAAGCAACCCTTCGCCCACCACAACTGCATGATCGACCCGTTGACCGCTTCAACTTCCGCCGATCTTGCACTTACTGCGGGTACTTATGCCGCAGTAGCGACATATCGGCAACCGGAAGTGCAAGATCGCTGGGGCAGGGCAGGGCAGGGCAGGGCAGGGCAGGGCAGGGCGGCGGGGTTAGGGGAGTTGTTCCTTGCGGGTCTGGTCGGCCAGGTGGGCGGGCATGGGGTCGTGGCGGACGAAGTGGCGGCGGAAGGTGCCGGTGCCGGCCGTCATGGAGCGCAGCTCGACGGCGTACCGAAGCAGTTCGGTGGCTGGCACTTCGGCGCGGACGAGGGTGCGGCCCTCGGTGTCCGGGTCCGGTTCGGTGCCGAGCACCCGGCCGCGTCGGCCGGACAGGTCGCCCATCACCGTGCCCACCGAGCCGTCCGGAACCCGGATGGTGACCTCGTCGATCGGCTCCAGCAGGGCCGGCTGGCCACGCTCGGCGGCGTCGCGCAGTGCCAGCGCGCCGGCGGTCTGGAAGGCCGCGTCGGAGGAGTCGACGCTGTGCGACTTGCCGTCGACAAGGGTCACCCGCAGGTCCACCACGGGGTGCCCGGCGACCAGCCCGCGCTCCAGTTGGGCGCGGACACCCTTCTCCACGGATGGGATGTAGTTGTGCGGCACCGCCCCGCCGACCACCCGGTCGACGAACTCGAAGCCGCTGCCGCGGGGTAGCGGCTCGACCTCGATGTCGCAGACCGCGTACTGGCCGTGGCCGCCGGACTGCTTGACGTGGCGGCCGTGCCCCTTCGCAGGGACGGTCAGCGTCTCGCGCAGCGACACCTTGACCGGCTCGGTGTCCAGCTCGACGCCGCCGGCGCGCAGCCGGTCGAGCACCACGTCCGCGTGTGCCTCGCCCATGCACCAGAGCACCAGTTGGTGGGTCTCCGGGTTGCGCTCCAGCCGCAGCGTGGGGTCGCCGGCGACCAGGCGGGCGAGGTTGCGGGCCAGGGCGTCCTCGTCGGCGCGGCTCCGGGCGGCGATCGCCACCGGCAGCAGCGGCTCGGGCATCTCCCAGGGGGCGATCAGCAGCGGGTCGTCCCTGGTCGAGATGGTGTCGCCGGTCTCAGCGCTGCCTGACTTGGTGATCGCGCAGATGTCACCGGCCACGCAGAGCGACACCTCCCGCAGGGTGGCGCCCAGTGGGGTGTAGATGTGCCCGACCCGCTCGTCGGCGTCGTGGTCGGGGTGCCCGCGTTCGGCCATGCCGTGCCCGGAGACGTGCACGGTCTGGTCGGGGCGCAGGGTGCCGGAGAAGACCCGGACCAGCGAGACCCGACCAACGTGGCGGTCGATGGTGGTCTTGACGACCTCGGCGACCAGCGGCCCGGCCGGGTCGCAGCTCAGCGGCGGACGCGGCGAGCCGTCCACGCCGGTCACCGCGGGCAGATCGTGCTCCAGCGGCGACGGGAACGCGGCGGTCAGCACCTCCAGCAGCACGTCCAGCCCGACGCCGGTGTGGGCGCAGACCGGCACCACCGGGTAGAAGTGGCCCCGGGCGACGGCCTTCTCCAGGTCGTCGATGAGCACCTCGTCGCCGATCTCCTCGCCGTCGAGGTAGCGGTCCATCAGGGTCTCGTCCTCGCTCTCGGCGATGATCCCCTCGATCAGCTCGTCGCGGGACTCGTCGATGGCCCGCTGGTGCTCCGGGTCGGGGTCGCGGACGTCGGCGGGCAGCCCGGCGCTGTAGTCGAAGACCCGACGGGTGATCAGGCCGAGCAGACCTTCGGTGGACACCCCGTCGTCGCCGAGCATCGGCAGGTAGAGCGGCATCACGTTGTCACCGAAGAGGCGCTGGCAGAGCGCCACCGTCTCGTCGACGTCGGCGCGGGGTTGGTCCAGTCGGGCCACCGCGACAGCGCGGGGCATGTCGACGGCGGCGCACTCCTCCCACAGCGCGACGGTGGCCGCGTCCATGCCGCCGGCGGCGGAGACCACGAAGAGCGCGGCGTCGGCGGCCCGCAGCCCGGCGCGCAGCTCACCGACGAAGTCCGCGTACCCGGGGGTGTCCAGCAGATTGACCTTGATGCCGTTGTGCAGCAGCGGCGCGCAGGACAGGCTGACCGAGCGCTGCTGGCGTACGGCGGCGGGGTCGTGGTCGCCGACGGTGGTGCCGTCGACCACGGTGCCGGCGCGGCCGATCGTGCCGGTCGCGGCGAGCAGGGCCTCGACCAGTGTGGTCTTGCCCGCCCCGGAGTGCCCGACGAGCACCACGTTGCGAACCCGCTCGGGCTCGGTCACCACCGGCGTGCCGCCGGTGGAACCCTTCTCGTGACTCTTCTGCGCCATGGGGCGCACCTCCCTCAGCCGGTGGTGGTGGCGACCGCCGCGCGAGGTGGAAGCGGCCCGGGGCGAGTGCGCGGCGATATCCTCCGGTGGTCTGCTGCACAGCGGGAACGGGACGGGCGGACGGGTGAGCTGGCTCACCTCCCGGCTCGATCTCACACCCGTTGCCGGGTAGGCACAAGCCTCCCCCGGGCGGGTCGGCGGTACCGTCCGTATCGCCGGAGCTGGGCGGACCGTTATCGTGGGGACCGCCATGGCGAAGATCTTCCAAGTGTCGGCCCGCGCGGGGATGACCCGCGTCGTCGAGCCGATTGCCCGCGCCCTGCTGCGCGCGGGCGTCACCCCCAATGCCGTCACCGTCGCGGGCACCGTTGGTGTGCTCGTCGGCGCGCTCGGCTTCGGTGCTCGCGGCCATCTGGTCGCGGGCGCGTTGATCGTCACCCTGTTCGCGCTCACCGACCTGCTCGACGGGACGATGGCCCGGATGAGCGGCGGCTCCACCAGGTTCGGCGCGTTCCTCGACTCAAGCATGGACCGGGTCGCCGACAGCGCCGTCTTCGGCGCGGTCGCGTACTGGCTGGCCACCGAGGGCGACCACTCCGGTGTGGCCG
>NZ_JBEYSL010000577.1:0-3877 GCF_040642735.1 Micromonospora sp. NPDC047753
GGTCGTCGCCCGGACGACCGAAGGCGAGCTCGGTGTCCTGCCGGGGCACGCGCCGCTGCTCGGCCAACTCGCCGAGCCCGGTCAGGTGCGCATCAAGCTCGCCGGCGGCGAGCAGGTCGCCTACGAGGTGGCCGGCGGCTTCCTCTCGGTGAGCGCCGAAGGTGTCACAGTGCTGGCCGAGAGCGCAACCCCGGTCTCCGCGCAGAGCCGCTGAGCCACACCGGGGATGGAGATCGTCGAAGGATTCGGAATCGGCGTTGTCGTCATCCTCGGCGCGCTTCTGACCCTCTTCGTCCGGCGAGCTCTGGTCACCCGCAGCGGCGGCATCATCCGGCTCAGCGTCCGGGTCTCCACCATGCTCGACGGCCGCGGCTGGTCGCCTGGCTTCGGCCGGTTCGCCGGTGACGAGCTGCGCTGGTACCGGATGTTCAGCTTCGCGATCCGGCCCAAGCGGGTCCTCTCCCGCAAGGGGCTGGCCGTGGAGCGCCGCCGGTTGCCCGAAGGTCAGGAACGGTTCTCCATGCCGGCCGACTGGGTGATCCTGCGCTGTACCAGTAACCACGCACCGGTGGAGATCGCCATGGCGCGATCGACAGTGACCGGTTTTCTTTCCTGGCTCGAGGCCGCCCCTCCGGGGGCGGTCTCGCCGCGTATGGCCTCCCAGGACTGGCCGGCTGCCTGATCGGCCCTGTGTTGCTCTTTCGGGTTTCCGGGGGAGCCCGCCCGGCTCCGGGCGGTCAGGCTTGATCCCTGCGCCGGGCGGGCTCCCCCCGGAAACCCCTTCGTGGGCACGGCCCGCCGACTCGGGTTTCCTGAAACCGTGGTGTCCTGGTGGCCAGGTTGGCCCGACGTCATGGAACCCGAGTCGATCTAGACGCTGACTCGCCCTGGCCCTGGCGGGGGTCGCCGGAGGACGAGTCGGCCTTGGCTACGCGTGGTGGCGGTCAGAGTGGGAACTCAGACCTCGACGTGGTGCGGAGCGCCCGACGTTCAGCGCTTGCCGCCCGGCACCCATAGCACGTCTCCTGCCGGATTTGCCGTTCTTGACAGGATAAAGAGCAGATCGGAGAGCCGGTTGAGATACTTTGCCGGGAGCGTGCTGGTTCGTTCCGGATCGTGGCTGACCAGCGCCCACGCTGCCCGTTCGGCACGCCGGGCGACGGTCCGCGCCACGTGCAGCAGCGCCGCACCTGCGGTGCCGCCGGGGAGGATGAAGGAGTCGAGCTTGCTCAGGCGTGCGTTGTACTCGTCGCACCAGCCCTCCAGGCGCTCGACGTACTCCTCGGTGACCCGCAGCGGCGGGTACTTCGGCTCCGGCTCGACCGGGGTGGACAGGTCGGCGCCGACGTCGAACAGGTCGTTCTGCACCGACCCCAGCACGCCGCGAAGCTCCTCGTCGAGGTTTCCCAGCGCGAGCGCGACGCCGATCGCCGCGTTGCACTCGTCGACATCCGCGTACGCGGCGATCCGTGGATCGGTCTTCGGCACCTGCTCGTTGTTGCTCAGCCTGGTCATGCCGGCGTCGCCGGCCTTGGTGTAGATGCGCGTGAGGTGGACGGCCATGACGCACAGCCTACGGATTCCCGACCTGACGATCCCGGCGCGGCCGGACAGCACCGCCGGCTGGCCGGTGGTGGTGGGCCCCGGCGACGCCGGCGATTCGGCGGTCAACGATGTCGACGTCATCCGGGTACGCGGTGACGCCCGACTGTCCGGCACCGTGCACGTGGTCGGTGCCAAGAACTCGGCGTTGAAGCTGATGGCCGCCGCGCTGCTCGCGCCGGGCCGCAGTGTGATCACCAACGTCCCCCGGATCACCGACATCGCGATCATGGGGGAGGTGCTACGTCGGCTGGGCTGCGACGTCCAGTTCGACGTGGACGACCCGGTCGACCCGATGGTCGCCCGGGGCGGGGTGGCCCGGTCCCGGTCGGTGACGATCGACGTACCCGAGCAGCCGGGCGCGGAGGCCGACTACGACCTGGTCCGACGGTTGCGGGCGTCGATCTGCGTGCTCGGCCCGTTGCTGGCCCGCCGGGGGTACGTGCGGGTGGCCCATCCCGGCGGTGACGCGATCGGGTCGCGGGGGTTGGACATGCACATCTCCGGGCTGACCCGGATGGGCGCGGAGATCTCCGGTGAGCACGGGTTCGTCATCGCCTCCGCCCCGCACGGGCTGCGCGGTGCGGACATCGTGCTGGATTTCCCCAGCGTCGGCGCGACCGAGAACCTGGTGATGGCAGCGGTGCTGGCCCAGGGCACCACGATGATCGACAACGCGGCCCGGGAGCCGGAGATCGTCGACATCTGCACGATGCTCAACCAGATGGGCGCGCGCATCGTCGGCGCGGGCACGTCGACGTTGCGCATCACCGGTGTGCCCGGTCTGCGTCCGGTGCGCCACGCCACGGTGGGGGACCGGATCGTCGCCGGCACCTGGGCGTTCGGCGCGGCGATGACCCGCGGCGACGTGACGGTGACCGGGCTCGACCCGGCCTTCCTGGAGGTCGCCCTGGACAAGGTGGTGGCGGCCGGCGCGCTGGTGGAGACCCGGGGGGACGGCTTCCGGGTACGGATGGACGAGCGGCCCCGGGCGGTGGACGTGGTGACGCTGCCGTACCCCGGTTTCGCCACCGACCTGCTGCCGATGGCGATCGGGCTGGCGGCGGTCAGCGACGGCGCCTCCCTGATCACCGAGAACATCTTCGACGGCCGGTTCATGTTCGCCAACGAGATGATGCGGCTCGGCGCGGACATCAAGACCGATGGGCACCACGCGGTGGTGCGTGGACGGGGCCGGCTCTCCGGCGCACCGGTGCAGGCGACCGACATCCGCGCCGGTGCAGGGCTGATCATCGCCGGGCTGTGCGCGCAGGGGGTCACCGAGGTGTCCCACGTGCATCACGTGGACCGGGGTTACCCGGACTTCGTGGCCGACCTGCGGGCGCTCGGGGTGGCGGTCGAGCGGGGCACCACGCCGGAGGAACCGTCACTGGAGATCTGAGGTCGCCCACGACCCGGCCCGACCGCCACTTAGCCATCGTTCAGGCTCGCCGACTAGGGTGCAGGCAGGCACTCAATCGCAGCGAGGGAGAAGCAGATGGCGGGTCGACTCGCGGTCGTCGGGGCCGGGTTGATGGGTTCCGGCATCGCCCAGGTGGCGGCGCAGGCGGGCTGGCAGGTGACGCTGCGCGACCTGGACGAGGCGGCCACCACCCGGGGTCTGGGCGGTATTCGGAAGTCACTGGAGAAGTTCGCCGAGAAGGGCAAGATCGAGGCCTCCGAGGTCGAGGCGACGCTGGCTCGGATCACGCCGACCACCGACCTGGAGGCGGCGGCGGACGCGGACATCGTGGTCGAGGCGGTCTTCGAGCGGTTGGAGATCAAGCACGAGGTGTTCCGCGCTCTGGACAAGATCTGCAAGTCGGACGCGGTGCTCGCCACCAACACCTCGGCGATCCCGGTCACCCAGATCGCCGCGGTGACCGAGCGGCCCGAGGCGGTGGTCGGCACGCACTTCTTCTCCCCGGTGCCGATGATGCAGCTCTGCGAGCTGGTACGCGGTTACAAGACCAGCGACGCCACGCTGGACACCGCGCGGGTCTTCGCCGAGGAGATCGGCAAGACGGTTGTGGTGGTGAACCGGGACATCGCCGGCTTCGTCACCACCCGGCTGATCTCCGCCCTGGTGATGGAGGCGGTCAAGCTGGTCGAGTCCGGCGTGGTGTCAGCGGAGGACCTGGACACCGCCTGCCGGCTGGGCTTCGGGCACGCGATGGGCCCGTTGGCCACCACCGACCTGACCGGGGTGGACGTGCTGCTGCACGCCTCGAAGAACATCTACACCGACACCGCCGACGAGAAGTTCTTCCCGCCC
>NZ_JBEYSL010000578.1:0-3863 GCF_040642735.1 Micromonospora sp. NPDC047753
CCGGAACCGGCACCTTCACCGCGTCCGGCTTGCGGAACAGGGCGACCACCTCGACGCTCGCCGCCGAGCGCGACTCGAGGTAGCGCAGCAGCCAGATGCCGCGGTGGCCGCCGGGGCCGGGGAAGACGCCGGCCTCGACGGCCTTGGTGATGGCGTCGGCCTGCTCCTGGGTGAGCTTGCCGTCCTTGACCGCCTGGTCCAGGCGCTGCTTGAGTGCGGCCTGACGGTCCTCGGCGGACGGGCGCTGCGGTCGGTCGGCCGGCCGGTGCTGTTCGCGGATCTTCTCCAGTGCGGCGGTCACCTTGTCGGTGGGCACGCCAAGCTCCTTGGCGAGCTCCTCGGCGAACTGGCCCTGCCGGTCGGCCTTCGCACCTGGCGCCGCGTCGGGAGCCGGGGCGGTGCTGGCGCTCGGTGTCGGTGTCGGTGTGTCGGCGGCGAACGCGATCGTCGGGGCCGCGATCCCGACGCCGAGGACGCCGGCGGTGGCCAGGCCGGCCAGCAGGTGCTTCCTGCGGATGGTGCGGGACATGCTGTCCTCCAGAGGTTCGGTCATCCTGCGCTGTCATCACCGACAGTGACCGGGCCGTCTGGGCGGAAGCCGTGGCGACCCTGTCAGCGAGCTGATAATCCCGGGCGGCGGTGGGCGAAATCGGTTGTGTGGTCGCTGGCCGAGCGGTCAGGGTGGACGATCCACCGACGGAAAGGACACTGCGGCATGACCGTCGAGATTCGGGAGATTCCACTTGTCGGGCCGGACGCCGGGCCGTACGGCATCACGCCTGGCCCGGACGGCGCGTTGTGGCTGACGTTGGCCCATGCCGGTGGCATCGCCCGGTTGTCGCCCGACGGCGCGGTCCGGACCTACCCGCTGGATCCGGCCGGCGGTCGTCCGTTGATCATCACGGCAGGGTCGGACGGGGCGCTCTGGTTCACCCGCTCAGGGGACGACCGGATCGGTCGGATCACCGTCGACGGTGAGCAGCGCACCATCGCCCTGCCGGCCGACACCGGGCCGGGCGGCATCGCGGCTGGGCCTGATGGCGCGCTCTGGTACGCCGGGATGACCTCTGACACCATCGGCCGGGTGGGGACCGACGGCAGCCACACCGCATTCCCGCTGCCGGTGACCGGCGGGTTCGCCTCGATGATCACTGCTGGCGCGGACCAGGCTCTCTGGTTCACCCTCAACCAGGGGAACGCTATCGGCCGGATCGATCTCGACGGCAGGGTGACGCTGCATCCGCTGCCCACAGTGAAGGCGGGCCCGGTCGGCATCACCGTGGGCGTTGACGGCGCCATCTGGTTCGTGGAGATCGCCGCCGGTCAGCTCGGTCGCCTCGACCCGGATGGCGAGATCGTCGAGTTTCCGCTGCCGGACCGGGCGGCCCGCCCGCACGCGATCGTGGGCGACCCGGACGGCGGCGTGTGGTTCACCGAGTGGGGTGCCAACCGGATCGGTCACCTCGATCCCACCGGAAGGTTCGAGGGCTACGCCCTTCCCACCCCCGACGCCGAACCGCACGGCATCACCCGCACCCCCACCGGCATCTGGGCCGCCCTGGAAATCGGAGCAGTAGCCCACCTACCCCTCTGACCCAACCCCGGTGATCAAGAGGTTTGCGTCAGGATCCGCCCCGAACATGACGCAAACCTCTTGATCACCGGGCCGGGCCGGGCCGGGGCGGGGTGGGGTGGGGCGGGGTGGGGTGGGGCGGGCTGGGCGGGAGCACCGCCGGGGTTAGTGGACTGCGGGGGTTGCGGTGAGGGTGGCTGTGGTGGTGTCGAGGGTTGCCTCGGTGCCGATGGGGACTGTGAGTTGGTTGGGGCCGTGGCCGATGGGAAGGCCGCCGAGGACCGGTACGCCCAGATCGCCGAGGCGTTCGGTGAGCACGTCGACGATTGTGGTGTCCCACCCGTCGCCGCAGTCGGTGAACTGTCCGACCGCCACCCCGGCCAGTCCGTCCAACGCGCCGGCCCGGCGCAGGTGGGTGAGCATCCGGTCGACCTTGTACGGGGGTTCCTGCACGTCCTCGATCAACAGCACCGCACCGGTCAGGTCGGGCAGGTCGGGCGTGCCGATCGACGCGGCGATCATGCACAGGTTGCCGCCGAGCAGGGTGCCGGTGGCGCGACCCGGGACGCGTACGCCGAAGGTCTCCTCGGTGGGCACCGCGGTGATCGACACCGGTTCGGTGGTCATCAGCGCCGCGTGCAGGGATTCGGCGGAGCGCAGCGGCGTCCGCTCGTCGCGCCAGGCCGCCCCGGGGCCGTGCACCCCGGCCAGGCGGGCGCCCCGCCACAGTGCGAACTGCAACGCGGTGATGTCTGAGAAGCCGGCCACCACCTTCGGGTCGCGGCGGACGGCGGCCATGTCGATGGCGTCCACGATCCGTTGGGCCCCGTAGCCGCCGCGGGTGCAGATCACCCCGCGGACGTCAGGGTCGGCGAAGGCCGCGTTCAGGTCGGCGGCACGCTGGTCGTCGGTGCCGGCGAGATAGCCGTGGCGCGCGTACGCGTTCGGTGCCGGCACCGGGCGCAGGCCCCAGCCGGTGAGCAGTTCCATGCCCCTGGCCACCCGCTCCGGCGAGGTTGGCCCGGACGGCGACACCAGCAGCACCGTGTCACCCGGGCGCAGCACGGGCGGGCGTACGGCGGCGGTGTCCTCGCTGATCACAACCGCAGAGCCTAACGACCCGGCCGAGGCGGGAACGCCACCCGGCCGCCCGGCCCGTGCCGGGGCGTGATGCCGTGCGGCGTACCGGCTAGCCTCGACGGGTGGCAACCGCGCTGGTGATCGAGAACGACCCGACGGACGACGCGCGCCGGCTGGGTGAGTGGCTGACCGAGGCTGGGCTGGAGCTGTGGGTGGTGCGTCCGCACGCCGGCGACGAACTCCCCGCCGACCTGGAGGGGTACGCGGCGCTGGTGGTGCTCGGCGGCGACCAACAGGCGTACCCGTTGCCGGACGGCTCGCCCGGCGCGCCCTGGTTTCCCGCCGTGGAGGGCCTGCTGCGCAAGGCGGTCCGGTACCGGGTGCCGACCCTGGCGGTCTGCCTGGGCGCGCAGCTGCTCGCCACCGCACACGCCGGCTTGGTGGAGCGCAGCCCGTCCGGGCCGGAGATCGGCCCCGGCGTGGTCGGGCGGCGCGACGCCGCCGAGAACGACCCGTTGTTCCGGTACGTGCCGTTGATCCCGGACGTGCTCCAGTGGCACGCCGACGAGATCACCGAGCTGCCTCGGGGCGCTACCCTGCTGGCCGCCTCCACCCGCTACCCGCATCAGGCGTTCCGCCTCGGTGACCGGGCGTGGGGGTTGCAGTTCCACATCGAGTGCGACGCCGCGATGATCGCCGACTGGGCCACCGACTCGGTCCAACTCGCCGAGCTGGGCTACGACCCGGAGCTGGTCGTCGCGGCCTGCGCCTCGGTGCTGGCCGACGTCGAGGAGGTCTGGCAGCCGTTCGCCGCCCGGTTCGCCGCGCTGGCCCTCGGCGAGTTGGACGACAGCACGACGCGGCGCGGCCTGCCGCTGCTCGGGCACTGATGAGCCGGCCGACCAGGGCGTCGGGCCGACTGGCCCGGTACGGCTTCGGCACCGCCGAAGGCGATGGTGGCGCGCGCGCCGCGGACCTGCTCGGCCCGGAGGGGCTGCGACTGTGGCGGCCGGTCGAGCAGGAGCCGGTCGACGAGGCCGCCGCGGAGCTGCTCTCCGCGCTGTCCCGGGCCGCCGACCCGGACCTGGCGCTGCGCCAACTGCACCGCATCGTGGAGGCCGAGGGCCGCGCACTCGCAGGCAGCGCCGAGGGCCGCACCGCAGGCGGCGCCGACCGCCGCCCGCCCGCAGGCGGCGCCGAGGCCAGTGCC
>NZ_JBEYSL010000579.1:0-3845 GCF_040642735.1 Micromonospora sp. NPDC047753
CACCCGAGCCAAGGGCTGGCAGCCTGACCCACATCACCACCGCGTACTCCTGCCACTCAGCCGGCCATGTGCAGGAACGACCACTGGTGCCCGTCGAGGTCCCGGAAGCCACGCATGTACATCGGCCCGTTGGCAATCCCCGGCCCGAGCGACTCCCCACCGGCGACCACCACCTTGTCGACCAGTTCATCGACCTGCCCCCGGCTCGACGCCGACAGCCCGACGATCACCTCGCGGCTGGTCGCCGTGTCCGCGGCGGCGACACCCGTGTACGCCTCGAAACCCGAGCGGAGGTGGAGCACCAACCGGGTGGTGTCGGAGATGGTGAGCACGGTGCTGTCGCCGTCCGGCTGGGCCTGGTCGCTGGTGAAGCCGATCGCCCGGTAGAACTCGGTCGCGGTGGTCAGGTCGCGCACCGGCAGGTTGATGAATGTCGTGGTCATCGGTGGTCTCCGTCCGTTTCGAGCAACACCTTCAGTACGCCTTCAGCTCCGCGGCCTGCTCGGCTCCGGTCAGCTTCTCGTGCGGGACGTTGACCCGGGCCTTCGACTCGCCGACAGCGTCGATGCCGACGACGATCCTGGTGGGGCCCCGGGCCCAGTCGGCCGGGAAGCTGCGCGGCGCGGTGGCGGTGCGGACGCGCACCCGTCAGGGTTGGTCACCGTCGAGGTAGACCCAGCGGCCGTCCTCGCGGACGAACCGGCTGTGTTCGGTCAACGTGCCCGGCCGGCCCGCGTCCCGGTAGTGGGCGTGGAAGGTCACAGTGCCGGCGGTGTCGAGCAGGCCGCCCCGCTCGGTCTCCACGATCTCCAGTCGGGTCCACCGCTGCCCCGGGTCAAGCTCCAGGGAGGCGGGCCGGGTCGAGGAGTGCCAGCTGCGCAGCAGGTAACCCGAGTCGCCGAGGGCGAAGGCGCTGAACCGGGAGCGCATCAACGCCTCGGCCGTCGCCGGGGCGTCGCCGCCGTGCGCCGGCGCGCAGCAGTCCGTGTACGCCCGGCCGGAACCGCACGGGCACGCCCGTCCCGTTGTCGCGTTCGCCCGCCGACGTCCCGCACCCTTACCCACGTCGCCATCCTGCCGCACCCGACCTAGTCGAGCGGCACCGGCAGTGGCACTGGCCGCTTGGCTACCCGGTCGTCGCCCGACGACTGGCCCCGCAGGTGCCGGGCCAGCCAGGGCAGCAGGTGCCGGCGGGTCCAGGCCAGCTCGGCGCCGAACACCTCGCCGCGGCGCCGCCGGGGTACGGGCGGCAACGGCCGCGTCCAGGAGTCGTCGAACCCGGGCAGACCCGCCGTGTACGCCAGTGCGGCGGCGATGCGCTCGTGCCCGGCGCTGTTGGCGTGCAGCCGGTCGTCGCTCCACAGCCGGGGATCGGAGGAGACCGGGTGGGCGCCCAGGTCGAGGAGGGTGGCGCCGGTCTGTGCGGTGGCGGCCCGCAGCGCCTCGTTGAGCGCCAGCATGCGACCACGCAGCGGCCGGGCCAACGGCATCACGGGCGCCGGATCCGGCATCGTGAAGGTCAGCACCGTGGCCCCCTGCTCGACCAGTGCCTGCTGCATCGCCGCCACATCCCCGGCGACCTGGTCCGCGTCGAAGGAGGGGCGCAGCACATCGTTCATGCCGGCGACCACGGTGGCCAGGTCGGGGGCCAGGTCGAGGGCGGGTTGGAGCTGCTCGGCGCGGATCAACGCGGTGGTCCGGCCCCGGATGGCCAGGTTCGCGTATTCCAGACCGCCCTGGGCGCGAGCCACCGCCAGGGCGAACCGGTCGGCCCAGCCCCGGTAGCCACCGATGCCGTCCGGGTCGTCGAGCCCTTCGGTGGTGCTGTCGCCGATCGCCACGTACCGCTGCCACATCACCCGCGCGAGGTTAGACCTCGGTCAGCTCGGGCGGACCACCGACCTCACAGCCAGCCGGAGCGGCGGAACAGCCGGTACAGGAACAGGGCCGCCGCCGCCATCAGGGTGAGGGCCCCGGCGTAGCCGTAGCGCCAGGCCAGCTCGGGCATGTGGTTGAAGTTCATGCCGTAGATGCCGGCGATGCCGGTCTGGGTGGCCGCGATGGCCGCCCAGGCGGCGATCTTGCGCATGTCGTTGTTCTGCTCGACGGCGAGCTGCGCCAGCCGCGACTGGACGATCGAGGTGAGCAGGTCGTCGTACGCGGCCACCCGGTCCACCGCCCGGCTCAGCCGGCCGTCGACGTCGACGAACCAGCGGTGCAGGGCGCGCGGCGGGCCGTCGGGTTCGAGCAGCGTACGCATCGGCCCCTGCAACGGTAGGACCGCGCGCTTGAACTCCACCACCTCCCGTTTGAGCTGGTAGATGTGCTGGATGTCGGCGGTGCGGTCGCGGGCGAACACCGCCTCCTCGACCCGCTCCAGGTCCCGTTCCACATGGCCGGCCACCTCCAGGTAGGAGTCGACCATGCGGGCGCAGACCGCGTACGCCACCGCCCACGGGCCGGCGGCCAGCAGCGCGGGGCGGCGCTCGATGTCGGCGCGAACGCTGCGCAGCGCCCCGGCGGCACCGTGCCGCACCGTGATGGCGAAGCGGTCACCGAGCAGCACCATGACGTCCCCGGTGTCGATCACCTCGGAGGTCTCGGTCAGCTCGTCGTGCTCCACGTACCCGGCGGTGCGCAGGACCAGCAGCGTGACCGGCCCGTGGCGCTGCACGGTGGGCCGGTGCCCGTCGGCGAGCGCCTGTTCGACTGTCAGTTCGTCGAGGCCGAAGGTCTGGCCGACTGCGGCGAGCACCGCCGGGCCGGGATCATGCAGTCCCAGCCACACGAAGGCGTCGCGGCCGTGCCGCGCCCGGGCGTACGCGTCGGCGTAGTGCGGTTGACCGGGTTCCCGGCGGCCCTTGACGTAGACGGCGCAGTCGACCACGGCGTCCGGGTTGGACCGGCGGAGGTTGGGCGAGTCGCCCTCGACCCGTCCGAGCAGTCGACGGGCCAGGGCGCGTACGCCTCGACCGGTCCGGTCCCGTACCGGTCGCTGATCCACCGCGTGCCTCCCCGTCGCCGGCGTACCGTCCCGATCAGAGGATGGTGCCACCGCATTCTGCCGACGAGGGTCCGGCTCCCGACAGCGGGGAGGCGGCGTGGGCGGCGTGGGCAGGCGGTCCGGTTCCGGCGGTGCGGGTAGCGCCGGTTGCGGCGGTGCGGGTGGCCCCGGTTCAGGCGGTGCGGGTGGCGAAGACGACGACGTTGTCGACGTAGTTGCCGGTCGCCGCGTCGAACCGGCCGCCGCAGGTGATCAGGCGCAGCCCGGCGGCGTCCGCCGGGCCGTAGACCAGGGCGGTGGGGAAGTGCTCCTTCGGGTACGCCCGGACGTCGTCCACTGTGAAGGTGGCGACCCGTGCGTCGGCGCGGGTGACCTGCACCTGCTGCCCGGCGCGGAGCCGACCGAGATCGAAGAAGACCGCCGGGCCGGACGGCGCGTCGACGTGTCCGACCAGGACAGCGTTGCCGGTCTCACCGGGGCTGACCCCGTACCGGTACCAGCCGGCGAGGGTGGGCCGGTCCAGTGGCGGCACCTCCAGCACCCCGGCGGCGTCGGCGCCGACGGGGACGATGTCGGCGCGTACGTCGATGGCGGGGATCTGCACCCGGACCGGCGCGGCGGGTGGCAGCGGAGCCAGGTCCGGTGCGGGGTGGGTGCGGGTCGGCGCGTCGGCCGACGGTTGTGGTGGCCGCGCCGGGTCGGCGGTGAGGCCGACGGTGATCAGCCCGAGCCCGGTCACGCCGAGCAGGGCCACCACTGCCGGTAGGGTCCGCCGCCACCGCACGTGTGCACCTCCGTACCGGATTGTCGGGGTGCCCGCGCCGGTGTCACCGGCGCGGGC
>NZ_JBEYSL010000580.1:0-3844 GCF_040642735.1 Micromonospora sp. NPDC047753
CGTTGCCAGTGGACACAGGCGTTCTCCGCAGTTGGCCCGGCGTGGCCTCCAGTTGCCTGGCGGGGACGAGCGACATGCTCCCGGGCGGGCCGATCGACACGCTGCCGGGCGGGCCGATCGACACGCTGCTGGGCGAGGTCGAGCGACAGCGTCAGGCGCCGACGCGGCGCAGCAGACCCTCCTGGACGGCGCTGCCGATCTGCCGGCCGTCCGTGGTGAACATCCGGCCGGTGGCCAGCCCGCGCGCCCCGGACGCCGACGGGCTCAGGCAGTCGTAGAGGAACCACTCGTCGGCCCGGAACGGCCGGTGGAACCACAGCGCGTGGTCCAGGCTCGCACCGACCAACCCGCCCGGCCCCCACACCTCGCCGTGCGCGGAGAGCACCGAGTCCAGCAGGGTGAGGTCCGAGGCGTAGGTGAGCGCGCAGGCGTGCAGCAGGGGGTCGTCAGGCAGTTTGCCGTCGATGCGCATCCAGACGCGCTGGTGCGGGTCGGCGGGCCGGTCGCCGGGGCGGACCCAACCGGGCTCACCCACGTAGCGCACGTCGATCGGTCGTGGGATCTGGCCCCAGATGCCCAGCCGCTCCGGGTAGCGGGAGAGCCGGTCGGCCATCGTCGGCACGTCCTGCGGCGGGGGTACGTCCAGCGGGACCGGAACCTGGTGGTCCAAGCCCTCCTCGGCCCGCTGGAACGACGCCGACATGAAGAAGATCGGCTTGCCGTGCTGGAGGGCCACCGCGCGGCGGACCGAGAAGGACCGGCCGTCGCGGATGTTCTCCACCTCGTACGCGATCGGTTCGACCGGGTCGCCGGGGCGGACGAAGTAACCGTGCAGCGAGTGCACGAACCGCTCCGGATCGACGGTGCGGCCGGCGGCGACCAGTGCCTGACCGGCGACCTGGCCGCCGTACACCCGTTGTGGGCCGACCTGGGGGCTCATCCCCCGGAAGGTCATCTCGCCGGTCGGGTCGAGGTCCAGCACCTCCAGCAGCTGGTCAACCGCCGCCTGGCCGACCGCGACCCGACCGTCGCTCACTGCAGGGCCCGCGCCGACGCGGCGTCGACCAGCGAGCCGAGCTGGTGTACGCGCAGCGTGTTGGTCGAACCGGGGGTGCCGGGCGGGCTACCCGCCACGATGACCACGTAGTCACCGGGGTTGGCCCGGTCGAGGCCGAGCAGCGCCTGGTCGACCTGGCGGAACATGTCGTCGGTGTGCTGCACGAACGGCATCAGGAAGGTCTCCACGCCCCAGGTGAGGGCGAGCTGGTCGCGCACCTCGGGGACCGGCGTGAAGGCCAGCAGCGGCAGGTCGCAGTGCAGGCGGGACAGCCGTCGCACGGTGTCGCCGGTCTGCGAGAATGCGACGAGCGCCTTGGCGTTGATGGCCCGGGCGATCGACGAGGCGGCCACCGTGAGGGCGCCACCGTGGGTACGCGGGTCGTGCTGCAGGCGCGGCACCCCGATGGAACCGGCTTCGGTGGTCGTCACGATCTTGGCCATGGTGCTGACGGTGAGCACCGGATACTTGCCGACGCTGGTCTCGCCGGAGAGCATGACCGCGTCCGCGCCGTCGAGCACCGCGTTGGCGACGTCGGAGGCCTCCGCGCGGGTGGGGCGGGAGTTCTCGATCATGGAGTCGAGCATCTGGGTGGCCACGATGACGGGCTTGGCGTTCTCCCGGCACAGCTGCACGGCGCGCTTCTGCACCAGCGGGACCTCGTCCAGCGGCATCTCGACACCGAGGTCACCGCGGGCGACCATGACGCCGTCGAAGGCCAGCACGATGGCCTCCAGGTGCTCGACCGCCTCCGGCTTCTCGACCTTGGCGAGCACCGGCCGGAACACGCCTTCCTCGGCCATGATCCCGTGCACGAGCTTGATGTCCTCGGCCGAGCGGACGAAGGAGAGCGCCACCAGGTCGACACCGAGACCGAGGGAGAAGCGCAGGTCCTCGGCGTCCTTGTCCGACATGGCGGGCACGCTGACCGCCACGTTGGGCAGCGACACGCCCTTGTTGTTGGAGACCGGGCCGCCCTCGGTGACGAGGCAGCGGATGTCGTTGCCGGTGACGTCGGTGACCTCGACGGCGACCCGACCGTCGTCGATCAGCAGGCGGTCACCGGGCTTCACCTCCTGCGGCAGCTTGCGGTAGGTGCAGGAGACCCGCTCCTTGGTGCCGAGGACGTCGTCGCCGGTGATGACGACGGTGTCACCGGTGCGCCACTCGTGGGGGCCGTCGGCGAACCGACCGAGCCGGATCTTGGGGCCTTGCAGGTCGGCGAGGACGGCGACCGGCTTACCCGTTGCCTCCGACGCTTCCCGGACGAGTCGGTAGACCGCCTCGTGGTCGGCGTGACTGCCGTGGCTGAAGTTGAGCCTCGCCACGTTCATGCCGGCCTCGACAAGACCCCGGATGCGCTCCGGGGACGAGGTGGCGGGACCCAGAGTGCAGACGATCTTTACGCGGCGTGTCACGCCCATCAGGCTAGTCTCTCCTTCAGGTCGGACTCGGGGCCGACCCCTTGCAGGCAGCGGAACAGTTGTCCAACGACGCGCGGCGCGCGTCGGGCCGGCGGGCGGAACCGCACCGGGAACGTTGTGGCGACGGGCATCAGCGACCGCGCGCCGGGAATCGTACGCCTCCGTCGGCGTGCGCTGTCGGGGTGCTCCCGGCGGCGGCTCATTCCGGGTGCCCCGGGGGCGGCAGGCGGCGGCTCGTTCCGGGTGCCTCGGGATACCGCTGGCGGTTGCTCATTCGGGGTGCTCCGGGGGTGGCAGGGTGGGCACCGCGTGCAGCAGGTGGCGGGGGTCGTAGCGGCGCTTGGCCCGGCGCAGCCGTGCCCAGTTCGCGCCGTACGCGAGCCGGACCCGGTCGGTCTCCTCCGGGGCGAGCAGGTTGGGGTAACCGCCGGGCAGGGCGTGCGTGGCGAGCGCCGCGGAGGTCCGCTCGGCCCACTCGCGGTGCGGACCGGCGGCATCGCCGGGCGCCCACACGGCGATGATCTCGGCCATCAGGTGATCGGTGCGCAGCCCGAACGCCGTGTCGGCGGAGCGGACCCGGGTGGCCGCGCCGTGGAAGTGGTGCACGGCCAGCGCGGAGAACAGCGAGGTGACCTGCCGGGCCGCGTCGACGAGCGTGTCCACAGCGCCGTCGGTGAGCGCGGGCAACCACCGGGTCCGCAGCAGGTAGTGGTTGCCGTCGACCATCCCACCGTCGAACATCCGCAGCGCGTCCGCGTACGGCATCGGGCCGATCTGGTCGACCAGTGGGGTGCCCAGCGCGCGCAGCCGGTCCATCCACGGCGCCCCGGCGTCCAGGTCTGAGCCGCTGTAGAACGGGCAGACGAAGATCACCGGCTCGCCGGCCGGGCCGGGCAGGAAGCCGGCCATCACGGTCAGCTCGTCCGGAGCCTCGGCGACCAGCGCGCCGTAGCCGCGCAGCACGGCCGGCGCCTCGGAGAGCGCGAACATGATCATCCCGGCCAGTACGCCGGGCAGCCGGTGCGCGCGGAAGCGCAGCTCGGTGACGATGCCGAGGTTGCCACCGCCGCCACGCAACGCCCAGTAGAGCTCGGCGTCGTGCCGGGAGTCGGCGGTGACCCGGCGGCCGTCGGCGAGAACCACCTCCGCGCCGAGCAGGTTGTCCAGGGCCAGACCGAACCGGCCGCACAGCGGGCCGTACCCGCCGGCGAGGGTGAGCCCGGCCATCCCCACGGCGCCGACCACGCCGGTGGGGACCACCAGGTCGTACTCGCGGGCGGCGGCGAGCACCCTCGTGGGCGTACTCCAGCCACACCGTCGCCGGGATGTCGGCACCGGCGTCGAGCAGGCTGTTGACCGCGGG
>NZ_JBEYSL010000581.1:0-3839 GCF_040642735.1 Micromonospora sp. NPDC047753
ACACCTCCCACCTCGGGCGGCTTCGGGCCGAAGATCCGAGGCGTATTTGAGCCGTCAAGCCGTCAAGCCGTCAAGCCGTCAAGCCGTCAAGCCGTCAGCTCACCACATCCGCCACCAGCTCACGCCCGCACACCGCAGCACGCCGTCCACTCCCCCTTTGGAGCTGATGCCATAAACGAATCAGGCGCGATGTCGTAAACGATTCAGCTCCAAAGGACCGGCCCACCGCACCATGCCGGCGGCCACGGCATCCCGTGGCGATCGTCTCCCATCACGCGTCGGACCTGATCACCGGGCTGCTGTGCGACCGTCCCGAGTGCCAGCGCGTAGGCGGGCCTTCACGCCGGCGGACCCGCACATCGCCAGGACCACGCGCCACCGGGCCGCGCGCCACCAAGCCCGCACACCCTCGGGCCCACGCGCCACCAAGCCCAAGAGACCGTCGGGCCTGCGCGCCACCAAGCCCAAGACACCGTCGGGCCTGCGCGCGGCCAGGCCCGGCGTCCCGCTCGTCGACCGGCGCCGGTCGGGTCAGCTTCCGGTGAGGGCGCGCAGCAGCGTACGGACGGCGGCGCCCAGGTCGGCGCGGCTGGCGACCGTACCGGGCGGTGGGGCGCTGAGCGCGCCCGCGCCGGCCAGCCGGTCGAAGAGCAGCCCGTCCACGAACGCCACGAACTGGTCGCCCTGCCGATCGGGGTCGGTGGCCCCGGCCCTGGTCAGCAGGTCCCGGGCCTGCACCCGCAGGCCGGTGCCGTGCTGCAGGATGCCGCGCAGCTCGGGCCGGTGCACCGCCTCCAGCAGGCACGCGTATCGGGCGAGGCTCCGGCTGCGTCCGGTGCTCAACCAGCGGTCGAGCACCTCGGCGACGCCGGCGGCGAGCGCGTCGAGGTCGCCGCTGTCGAGCCTGGGGGCAGGGGTCGGGGGTGGCGGGCCGGTCGGCAGGTCGTACGCCGCCAGGTCGGCCCGGTCCCGCTCGGCGAGCCGTCCCACCACCGCCTCGATCAGCGCCTGCCGGGTCCGCAGGTACGCGGAGGTGGTGCCCGGCGGCATTCCGGCGCGGCCGTCGACCGCCCGGTGGGTCAGGGCTCGCATGCCACCATCGGCGATCAATTCGATGGCCGCGTCGGTCAGTGTCGCGATCCGGTCCCCCCGCGCCGTCATGGCACTCCTCCCTCCCGGTGGTCCGGAGGTAGTATCGCTCTTCTACAGGTGTAGAAGGAGGATCGACATGGACGACTCACACGCGGTGGTGGTCGGTGCCGGCATCGGCGGGTTGAGCGCGGCGCTCGCCCTGCACCGGCACGGGTGGCGGGTCACCGTGCTGGAGCGCGCCCCCGAGATGCGCGAGGTCGGCGCCGGCCTGAGCCTGATGGCGAACGCGGTGCGCGCGCTGGACGCCCTCGGCCTCGGCCCGGCCCTGCGCCGGGGCGGACACGGTGAGGCGCCCGGCGGAATGCGCGACCGGCACGGGCGGTGGTTGTCCCGGGTGGAGGCCGCGGAGATGATCAGGCAGCTGGGCACCACGGCGCTGGGCGTGCACCGGGCCACGCTGCACCGCACCCTGCGCGAGGCCCTGCCGGCGTCGTCCCTGCACACCTCCGCCACGGTGGAGCACGTCGAGTCGGGCCCGGACAGCGCCGAGGTGCGCTATCAGGGCCCTGACGGCCCGCACACGGTCACCGCCGATCTGGTGGTCGGCGCCGACGGCCTGCGCAGCCGGGTCCGCGCCCAACTCTGGCCGCGACACCCCGGCCCGGTGTACGCCGGATCGACGACGTGGCGGGCGGCCATCGCCTTCCCCGATCCGATCCCGGCGGCCATCACCTGGGGGCCGGGAGCCGAGTTCGGCATGGTGCCGATCGGCGACGGCCAGCTCTACTGGTACGGCGCGCTGAACGCCCCGCCCGGTGGCCACGCCCCCGACGAGCTGACGGCCGTGCGGGAGCACTTCGGCGATTGGCACGACCCCATCCCGGCGCTTCTCGCGGCAACCCCACCCGACGTGGTGCTGCGCAACGACATCCACCACCTGGCCGAGCCGCTGCCCTCGTACGTGCGGGGGCGGGTGGCGCTGCTCGGCGACGCGGCCCACCCGATGACGCCCAACCTGGGGCAGGGCGCCGGGCAGGCGATCGAGGACGCCGTGGTGCTCGGCGCGGTCTGCGCCGGCGGCGCAGGGCACGTGCCCACCGCCCTGGCGGCGTACGACGAGCAGCGTCGACCACGCAGTCAGTCAGTCGCCCGCGCCTCCTACGTCGCCGGACGGTTCGGACAGCAGCTGCACAACCCGGTCGCCTTCGCGATGCGGACCGTCGCATTGCGGCTCATCCCGAGCCGGCTGGCCCTGCGCAGCATGGCCCGCTACGCGGACTGGCGACCGCCGGCGGGCTGAGCCGGCCCAGCGATCCGGCCGGTGGCCAGGGCGGCGTACTCGGCCGAGGCGAGGAACTCGGTCAACACCTCCACGGTGCCCGGCGTCCAGGGACGACCGTCGAGCACGTCGGCACCGGGGACGAAGAGCATCGCCGCACCCTCGCCGAGCACCACGTCCTCCTGCCGGGCCCTGGTGCTGCCGAGGAAGTAGTGCTTCACCCGGGCCAGCTCGGGCAGCGACTGCACGGCGACCGGTTGCAGTGGACCGTCGGCCCGCAGGCCGGTCTCCTCCAACAACTCCCGCTCGGCGGTCTGCTCCGGCGTCTCCCCCGGCTCGCCGTGGCCACCGGGCAGCCCCCACACGTTCGGGTGGTGCGTCGCGTCGCCGTCGCGCAGTTGCAACAGCAGCTGCCCGTCGGGATCTACCAGCAGGACGCACGCGACAATTCTCATCCGGCCAGACTACGGCCGGCGAGGAGCCGTCGTGGCCCCAAAGCTCCAGAATAGTCATTCGGGGCGTCGGCGGAACTAATCAAAGGCGACAGTGCGCCGGTACAATCGGCGACTTCGTTGTGACCGATCGCTGACTGCTGATGGTGAAAGCGATCACACACACTGAGCCCATGAACAGGAGAGTCAACCGCGGTAGGGCACTCCGCGTCGCGGTGTGCCTCCTTCTTCTCGCCGCGCTGAGCGGCTGCATGCAGCTCAACATGGGGTTGACCGTCAACGCCGACGACACGGTCGACGGGCAACTTCTGCTGACGGCCCAGAAGTCCGTTCTGAGCAGTCGTAACAAGAACCTCCCGGTCGCCTTCGCGGAGTTGCGGCAGAACATCCCCGCCCTGCCGGCCGGCGAGGAAAACCTTTACCAGGACGACACTTTCTACGGCTCCCAGATCAGTTACCGCAAGGCGCCGCTGGCCGGTTTCGACACCGAGAGCGTGAAACTGGTCAGGGACGACGATCTCTACCGCTTCACGCTGCCGCTCGATCCCAAGAAATATGGCGGAAAGGTTGCGGAGCAGAATCCACAGAACCAACAGGCGTTCCTCAAGCTCATGTCGTTCGAGATCTCGGTGACATTTCCCGGCCGGGTGATCGAAAGCAATGGCACCATCAACGGCCGGTCGGTCAGTTGGAAGGTCGATCCCAACCAGGACAAGCCAGCCGAGCTGCGGGCCGTGGCCGAGGCGCCACCACGACCGTCCACCTCGCCGGTTGCCGCCGGCGAGGAGGACGACGGCGGATTCCCCTGGCTGCTCGTCGTCGGCGGTGTCCTCCTCCTGCTGCTGCTCGCCGCGGTGGTCGTACTCCTGATTCGCCGCCGTCACCCCGCGGCACCGGCGGCGCCCGGTCCGACCCCGCCGCCGGGCCCTCCCGCCGGTGCCCCGGGGCCTGGCTCGAGATTCGACACTCGGTCACCTCCTGCGCGCATGCCTCCGGCCTCAGCGGCCAACGCTTGG
>NZ_JBEYSL010000582.1:0-3832 GCF_040642735.1 Micromonospora sp. NPDC047753
GGTCCCAGGTCGAGCAGGCCGGCCACACGGTCGGCGCCGACCTGGGACCGCTCGCCGGTGACCGACGCGCAGGGCGGTGCGGGGCAGCGCAGGGCGGTGCGGGGCAGCGCAGGGCGGGGCCGATGGCAGGTTGACGCATTGACGTGGGCTGATCAGAATGAGCGACGGAGCCAGGTAGGGCCACCGGTGCGAGGGCGACGAAGGCGGAGCATCCGCCGTCGAGGGTCGCCGGTGAGCTTCCGCGAGTGACCACGTCCGCGTGACATGGTCCGTCGCGTGCTGTCCGCGTACCCCTGAGGGACCGTGACGTGCGGACGGCCGCCCGCCGGCGTCGTTTCTGGACGGCGCCGGATCTCCGAAGTGGAGCTTGAATTGTTCCGTCCGAAGGCTCTCGGCGGCGCGCTCACCGCGCTCGTCACCGTCGCGGCTGGCGTGTTCCTCGCCACCGCTGTCAGCACCAGCCCGGCCGTCGCCGCCGGCACCGGTACGGGTTATCTGCATACCAGTGGCAACCAGATCGTGGACAGCACCGGTGCAACGGTCCGGTTGACCGGCATCAACTGGTTCGGCATGGAGACCGACAACAAGACCTTCCACGGGTTGTGGTCGAACAACCCGTGGCGGGGGCAGCTCGACACAATGGCCCGGTTGGGTTACAACACGTTGCGGGTGCCGTACTCGAACGACGCGCTGAAGCCGGGTGCGACCGCCAGTGGGATCAACGACTTCGTCAACCCGGACCTGATCGGGCTGTCGCCGTTGCAGATCCTGGACAAGGTGATCGACTACGCCGGCAGCAAGGGCATGCGCATCATCCTGGACCGGCACCGGCCGACGGCGGCCGGGCAGTCACCACTCTGGTACACGTCGACTGTTTCCGAGGCGACCTGGATCAACGACTGGAAGATGCTCGCTCAGCGGTACGCGGGCAACCCGACGGTGATCGGCGCCGACCTGCACAACGAGCCGCACGCGGAGGGCACCAACCCGGCGGCCACCGGCGCGTGCTGGGGCTGTGGCGACACGACCCGGGACTGGCGGCTCGCCGCCGAGCGGGCCGGGAACGCCGTCCTCGGTGTCCAGCCCAACTGGTTGATCTTCGTGGAGGGTGTGAGCTGCCCGAGTGGTGGCCTCTCCAACGTCTGGGACGGCGACACCAGCAACGACGAGGACTGCGGTTGGTGGGGTGGCAACCTGTCGAAGGCGGGTCAGTTCCCGGTCCGGCTGAGTGTGGCGAACCGGTTGGTCTACTCGCCGCACGAGTACGCCACCTCGGTGTACCGGCAGACCTGGTTCGACGCCCCGGACTACCCGGCGAACATGCCGGCCATCTGGGACAAGTACTTCGGTTACCTCTACAAGCAGAACATCGCCCCGATCATGATGGGCGAGTTCGGCAGCACCCTGGTCGACCCGAAGGACAAGGTGTGGCTGGAGAAGTTGATGGCGTACACCGGGACCGGGGTGACCGGGATGTCCTTCACCTACTGGTCGTGGAACCCCAACTCGGGTGACACCGGCGGCATCGCGTTGGACGACTGGACCAATGTCAACACCGTCAAGCAGGCGATCCTCCAGCCGTACCTGATCGCGCCGTCCGGTGGCGGCACCAGCGGGCCGCCGACCGGCGGGCCGACGGACCCGCCGACCGGCGCCTGCACGGCCACCTACCGGCAGGTCAACGCCTGGCAGGGCGGCTTCCAGGGCGAGTTGACGGTGAAGAACACCGGCTCGGGCGCGGTTAACCCGTGGTCGGTCACCTGGAGTTGGCCGTCCGGGGTGACGTTGGGCAGTGGTTGGAACGCCACTGTCACGCAGTCCGGTACGACGGTGACCGCGGCGGCTCCGAGCCACGCTCCGTCCCTGCCGGCGGGCGGGTCGGTCACGGTGGGCTTCACCGCCAACGGCACGGCGAGCGCACCGGGCACTGTGAAACTCAACGGCACCGCCTGCTGATCCACCAGGACGGCCGATGTACTGCTTGCCGGTACGGCCGGTGCATTACTGCCGGGACGGCTGGTGCGCAGCGCATCGGCCGTCCCGGCCATTTACATTCAGATCCTTCTATGTTCTTATCGGGAAAGCGCTTGCCTCTTCGTTGGCGGGTGCGAGCGCGGGAGCCGCTCTCCTTCACGAACCTGCACCGGCGGGCCCGAGGACCACTGGTCCCGGCCGAGATTCGCCGCCCACGGGCATGGGCGTCGCGACACCTCCGTCCGCCTCATCGAAAGGAAGCAGCATGCGCACAGGACGGCGTCGAATGACGCTGATCGCCACCACTGCCGCAGCCACCGCCGCCTTGGTCACCGCCGGGCTCTTGGCCTCCGTGTCGGCCCAGGCGGCCGCCGGCTGCCAGGTGGCCTACTCGGTCGCCAGCCAGTGGCCGGGGGGATTCACCGGCAACGTCACAGTCACCAACCTCGGCGACCCGGTCTCCGGGTGGACGCTGCGCTGGTCGTACGGGGCCGGTCAGCAGACCAGCCAGGCGTGGGGCGCCACAGTCACGCAGAGCGGCAGCCAGGTCTCCGCGACGAACGTCGACTACAACGGCAACCTGGCGACGAACGCCAGCGCCTCGTTCGGCTTCAACGCGAGTTGGAACAACTCCAGCAACCCGGCTCCGAGCAGCTTCAGCCTGAACAACGTCGCCTGCACCGGCAGCACCACACCGACCACCCCGCCGCCGACCACCCCGCCACCGTCGAGCACTCCCCCGCCCGGCCAGCAGCCGTCGGCGCTGGTCGGCTGGGCCACCCAGAACGGCGGCACCACGGGTGGCGGCAACGCCGCCACGACCACCGTCAGCAACGCCTCGGGCCTGACCAGCGCGCTGAACGCCACCGGCGCCGCAGTCATCCGGGTGACCGGGACGATCACCTGCTCGGGGATGCTGCGGGTCCGGTCCAACAAGACCATCATCGGCAACTACGGGGCGACGATCGTCGGCTGCGGGCTCAACATCAGCGGTGACCGCAACGTGATCATTCGCAACCTGACCTTCCGCAACTGGAACGACGACGCGATAAACGTGCAGGAGTCGGCCACCAACATCTGGATCGACCACAACAGCTTCAGCAACGGGTACGACGGCGCCGTCGACATCAAACGCGGCTCGGACTTCGTCACCGTCTCGTGGAACCGGGTCTTCAGCCACGACAAGACGATGCTGCTCGGTCACAGCGACGACAACGCCAGCCAGGATGTCGGTCACCTGCGGGTGAGCTACCACCACAACTGGTTCGACGGCAGCAACCAGCGCAACCCCCGGGTGCGCTTCGGCAACCCGGTGCACGTCTACAACAACTACTACCGGGCCAACGGCGGCTACGGCGTCGCGTCCACCGAGAACGCCGGCGTGCTCGTCGAGGGCAACTACTTCGAGAAGGTCGACGACCCGTACCACCTCGGCGAGGGGGACTCGGGGCCCGGCAGCCTGGTCGCCCGCAACAACCACTTCGTCAACTCGCCCACCGGCCAGACCGGCGGCAGCGTGGCCAGCATCCCGTACTCGTACCAGCTGGACACCGCGAGCAACGTCAAGTCCATCGTGACGGCGGGCGCCGGCGCCGGCAAGATTACCGTCTGACCACGGAGGGGACCCCTCGTCGAGGGGCCCCCTCCGCGCGGTCAGTGGGTGGCGCAGCCAGCGGCGGGGGCAGCCACGACCGGCGGTGCGCCGATCGTCGGCAGACCGAGCAACACCCCAGGGGTGCGCGGGGAGCGCCCCGCCTCGGCCGCTCAAAAGCTTCGAATCGATGGCAGGCCATCGCTTCAACCTCACCACCGTTTCGGTCGAGCCCAATGTCTGGGGCGGCGTCGGCCGCGGGCGGGG
>NZ_JBEYSL010000583.1:0-3796 GCF_040642735.1 Micromonospora sp. NPDC047753
GGCGCACACCCGGGGCGGCGGTGAACTGGGCCGACGGTGGTACGACCAGGGCAAGCTGCTGGCCAAGAAGAACACCTTCACCGACTTCGTGGCGTGCGCACAGCACCTCGTCAAGGCCGGCTGGACGGCCAGCGACCGGCTTGTCGCCCGGGGCGCATCGGCTGGTGGCCTGCTGATGGGCGCGGTGGCCAACCTCGCGCCGGACGCGTTCGCCGGGATCGTGGCGCAGGTGCCGTTCGTGGACGCGCTCACGTCGATCCTCGACCCGTCGCTGCCGCTGACCGTCACCGAGTGGGAGGAGTGGGGCAACCCCCTCGACGACCCCGAGGTGTACGCGTACATGAAGTCCTACACCCCGTACGAGAACGTGGCCGCCGTTGACTATCCCGCGATCCTCGCGGTGACCAGCCTCAACGACACCCGGGTGCTCTACTCGGAGCCGGCGAAGTGGATCGCCCGGCTGCGGGCGGTCGCCCCGGGCGGCGACTACCTGCTGAAGACCGAGATGGGTGCCGGGCACGGCGGCCCGAGCGGTCGCTACGACTCGTGGCGCGAGGAGGCGTTCATCAACGCCTGGATCCTGGACCGCATCGGCCACGCCTGACCCGACGGGTCGGCATGATCGCGTTCGGTGGTGGGAGTGGTCCCCTCGGCGGCTCGGGGAGACCACCCACTCCGACGATCGGGCGCGATCATGGCCGGGTCGCGCAGCCGCGGCCCGGCCTTTCCGGGTCGTGGCGGATGTCGCGGCCTAGACTTCCGGGGTGACCGGGGCTACGGATAGTGACGGCGGAGTGGCCGAGGACGTCCGCCGACCGAGCGTGGCGGCGGTGGCGCGGGACCGCCGGGTCTGGCTGATCCTCGCGGTGGTCGCCGGGCTGCTGGTCTGCTGTTGTTCGGCAGTGGTCGGCGCCTTGATCGCACTCTCCTCCGGCCTGCTCGCCGCCTGACCCGACCGTGTGGGTCAGGCCGGCCGGCGGGGGCGGTTCGGATCAGGTCGTCCGCAGCTCGTCCAAGGCGGTGCTGGCGCGCAGGAAGAGCAGGCCGACACCGACCGTCACCAGCACCGCCGCCAGGGCGCCGGCGCCGAGCCACGCCAGGTGCTCCAGAGGTACGGGAACGGCTCGCTGCACCGCGGGGTAGTACACGATCCGGGAGTACTGGTCCCGGGTGGCAGGGTCGTCGCAGAGCGCGGCCGGGGCATCGCAGATCAACGTCGACCCGCCTCCCTCCGACACGTCCGCGACGAGCCCTCGGCCGAGCAGCGTGCCAACGGTGAGCGCGAGCAGGATCGCCGGCACGGCCGGCACCAACGCCTGCCAGGCCACCGAACGGCCCAGCGTGGCGCGGGGCACCCCGGTGGCGACCAACGCGGCGTAGGCGCGGCGTCGGGCGACGATCCCCTCGACCAGCGCGACGATCAGCCCGCCCGTCGCGATCAGGATGGCCACGGCGATCGCGCCGTCGACGAGATCCATCGTCGACAGGTAGAAGGGGTTGGCGCCACCGTCCGCCCCGGCGAGTCGGCTCTGCTCCCGCTCGATCTGGTCCTTGGTGGCGAAGTAGGCGCGCTGGGCTGCCGCACCCGCGCCGAAGATCAGGGCGGCGAGCAGCGCCGCGAACGTGCGGCTGCCCGCCCACGGATCGGCCATCAGCCGGCCCGCCGCGAGCAGGGCAGCCGGCCTGCGGGCGTGCCGACGTAACAACCGCCCGCAGTGGTACGACAGCCAGCCGGTGCCGATCACCACACCGATCATCGCCGCGAGCGCGCCCACCACGAACAGCAGTGGCACCAGCCGGTCCGCCATCTGCACGTCGGCGACCCTGTAGACGATCGGGCGGATCAGCGCGAACGAGACCACGCCGAACCCGATCAGGAGCCCGGCCCACGGGCCCGGCCCGCGCTCGCGGACGGCCTTACGACTCAGCCCGAGCGGGCTGGTGGTGACCGTACGCAGCATCAGGGCGGTGGCCAGCGCCGCCACGACCGGCAGACCGAGCACCACGCCGACCAGCCCGCCGGTCGACGGCAGCACGTCGGTGGGCAGGGCCAGTCGACCTTGCGCGTCCGGGCGGTGCAGCAGGTCGCGGCCGACCAGGTGGACACCCAGCCCGACGAGCGTGCCGAGCAGCGCGGCCACCCCGGTCTCCAACACCACCAGTCTGGTGACCTGGCCCGGAGTGGCACCGGCCAACCGCAGCGCGGCCAACCGGCGGTCCCGGGCCGGCGCGCCGAGCCGGGCGCACTGACCGGCCAGCGCCAGCACCGGGACCATCAGCATGAGCAGCGCGAACGCCGTACCGCCGCGCAACCCGGGCTCCCGCAGCAGTGCGTTGTGGTACTGCTCGGACTGCTCCCAGGCGTCACCGGCGGGTTTCTCGATGGCCAACACGGTGAGCGCCGCGAGCCCGGCCAGGGTGGCCAGCAGGGCGCTGAGCGCGGTGAGCACCACCCGGGCGGTGTCGGTGCGGGTGCCGGCGAGCGCGAGGCGGAGCAGCGTCGTCGGCCTCACCGGGCGCCGCCGGCCAGCGGCACGTCGAGCCCCAGGCCGGTGTGGTCCACCAGGCCGTCACGCAGCACGATCTCCCGATCCGCGTACGCGGCGATCCGCGGCTCGTGGGTGACCAGCACGACGGCGGTGCGCTGCTCGCGGGCGAGCCGGACCAGTTGGGTGAGGACCTGCTCGCCGGTGAGCGTGTCCAGTGCGCCGGTCGGCTCGTCGGCGAAGAGCACCCGAGGCTCGGTCACCAGCGCCCGCGCCGTGGCGCAGCGCTGCTGCTGACCCCCGGACATCTCACCCGGCCGCACGTCGGCCACCTCGGCCACCCCGAACCGTTCCAGCCAGGTGAGCGCCGCCGTCCGTGCCTCTCGCCGCCCCGTGCCGGCGAGGAGCAGAGGAAGTGCGACGTTCTCGGCGGCGGTCAACTCGGCCACCAGTTGACCGAACTGGAACAGCACCCCGAACTCGGTGCGCCGCAGCCGGGACCGGGCCGCCTCCGACCAGGTGTCGATGCGGTGCCCACGCCAGGTGACCTCGCCGGCGTCCGGCCGGAGAATCCCGGCCAGGCAGTGCAGCAGTGTCGACTTGCCGCAGCCACTCGGCCCGGTGACGGCGACGATCTCGCCCTCGGCCAGGTCGAGCGTCACGCCGCGCAGTGCGGGCGTCGGGCCGTACGCCCGAACCACGCCGCGAGCCTGGAGTTGCGTCACGGATGCACCTCCCGGTGCCAGTCGGCGACCCGGAGCAGGGTGGCGTGCAGCCACCGCAGATCCGCGTCGAGGTGGGCTATCGCGAAATCGGCCGCGACCACGTCGCTGAGGGTGGCGGCCGGTTCGCCCTTGACCGCGGTCAACTCACGCAGCCGTGCGGTGTGCGCGGCCCGCTGGGCGATCAGGTACGACCGGGCCCGATCGACATCGGCGACCAGCAGTGCGACCACGACCTTGGCGAAGAGCGTGCTGGCCACGTAAGGCATTGGTGCTTCCACAGTGGACAACCACTGGTCCAGCGCGTCCCGCCCCTGGTCGGTCAGCTCGTACGCCGTGCGATCCGGCCCGGCCACCCGATCCTGGCCGGCGGCAGCCACCAGCCCGTCCCGTTCGAGGCGGCCGAGAGTGGCGTAGACCTGCCCGAAGGCCAACGGCCGAGCGCGCGGCAGCCGCTCGTCGTGCGCACGCTTCAGTTCATACCCGTGCCGGCTGCCCCCAGCGAGCAACCCGAGCAGAACATGCGGCGTAGACACCCCGCCCACTATTCACCCAGCGAATACCCAAGTCAACAACCCACCCACCCCC
>NZ_JBEYSL010000584.1:0-3770 GCF_040642735.1 Micromonospora sp. NPDC047753
GACCGGCAACCCGGTCAAGGTGCCCGAATTCAACGTCGGCTGTACGACAAGCCACCACAACAGCGACGACCCGATCGTCCTGCCGAAGCTGGTGGGTGGCTCGCACAACCACACCTTCTGGGGCAACAAGTCGACCGACGCCAACTCGACAGCCGAATCGCTGCGGGCGTCCACGGCGACCACCTGCAACTCGCCGGACGACCAGTCCGCCTACTGGGTGCCGACCATGTACCAGAACGGCAAGGTCGTGGACCCGAAGGAGGTGACCGTCTACTACGGTTCCCGCCTGAAGGACCCGAGCAGGACCCAGCCCTTCCCATTCGGCCTGCGAATGCTCACCGGTAACGCCAAGACCCAGGTCGACACCCCGGACAAGCAGGGCAACCACTTCTGGTGCGCCGGCATCGGCGGCGAGATCGGCCGCAGCGCCGACAAGACGTTCCCAGTCTGCGCCAAGACCGCGAACATCGTCCGGCAGATCACCTTCCCGGACTGCTGGGACGGCAAGCACCTGGACAGCCCCGACCACAAGGCGCACATGGCCAACGGGGACCACACCGGGGCCTGCCCGAAGAGCCACCCGGTGCCCGTTCCGTCGGTGTCCTTCGTGATCTCGTACCCGTTGAGCGCGAACACGGACGGCATCACCCTCGCGTCCGGCACGTCGTTCTCCATGCACGCGGACTTCTTCAACGCGTGGAAGGACGAGGCGCTCGCCGCACGGGTGCGCAACTGCCTCGACCAGGGCGTCAAGTGCAACTCCGCCGGCAACTTCTAGCTGTCGTCAACCAGGGATCGGCCTGTCTCGGCCCCACGGTGACGAGGAGCTAGATGAGTAAGGCCTAACCCTGGCTGGCACTGCGGTCGCCGCGGAGTCTTCGTCGCGCAGCCCTTGTTGAGAGTGCGGTATGAGGCTACGGGCTCTGGCCGCGGACCCCTGGACCGGCGCGGGGTATGGCCAGGTCGGTCACCCCTACCGGGGCGGATGTGGCGTCAGGCGGTATACCTCAGAGGTATAAATATACCTCTGAGGTATACCGCACCTCCGCAGATCGGCACTGGTCCAAGCAGACAAGAGGTCCGGTCCTGACGAGACGTCTTGAATGTTTACGACGCCCCCTCGAACTCCTCGCGACCGGTGCCCCACTGCCTCGGCCAGCATGGCGGCGAGCCACCCTGCAAGCATGGCGTTGCCTCCTCAACTGAGAGCGACCGCCCTTCATGTCAGCCCCAGACGAACCCGCGCGACTTCGGCAGGCTGGTGATGTCCGATCGAGCGGTGCGCGTGTATGGGTGCTCCGATCCAAGGACGCGGGTGTAGTCCGACACGACGGCGCTGAGGACTGCGCGGGCCCGCCGACGCCGCCCCGTGGTTGCCAGAGCCAGGCCGAGGTTACGTCGGGCGTTGAGTGACGATGGATGGTCGATGCCAAGAACGCGCCCCCGATCCACGACAGTGCGCTCGAACAGCGCTAGCGCCTCGGTGTGACGTCGACCGGCTAGCAGCGCCCGCGCCAGGAACAAGCGGAGTCGGATCGCCCGCGGGTTGTCACGCGGCAGAACATCGTCCACACGCTGCACAAGAGCGCGTAGTTGCTCGATCGCCTCGGCGTGCCGACCAGCTGCGGAGTACGCGGCCGCGCGGTATTGAGGCCACCAAGTGAGGTGGATGTCGGCGCGTTGCTCATCGGTCTCGAATGCAGCGTTCTCCTCATGTAGTTGGACGCCTTCGACGGCCCGTCCCGTCCGCACGTAGCTGCGTGCCAGTTCACCGCGAGCGTTGATCGTCGATGCATGATCAGGACCGTAGACCCGCAGGTTCTCCGCGAGGTTCTCCTCGAACAGAGGGACGGCCCTGGCGAGGTCGCCCATCGAGCGGTAGGTGCTGGCGAGATTGATCCTTGCGCGCATCGTGGACGGCGCGTCCGGGCCACAGACACGAATGCTCTCGCCGAGATTGTACCGATGGATGGTCAAAGCCCGGTCCAGCTGGCCTGCGCATTCACAGCAGTAGCCGAGCAGGTTGCGGGCACCTACCGTAGCCGGATGATCCAGGCCGGCCAGGCGTACCCGGTCAGCCAGAGCCTCCTCAGCGTATGAGACGGCCTCATTCTCGTGGTCAGCAGTCACATAAGCATCGATCAGTGCCCGCCGCGCCAAGGCGATGCATTCGTCGTCAGACGGTGCGAGCGCCCGGTGCTCGCTGAACACCGTGAGGCCCACGGCCACAGCGCGGCTGAACTCCCCCATGTCGACGAGCCGTTTGACGCTCCACCGCCGCAGCCGTAACAGCTCAGCCCAGATGTCATCGTCCTCGCCGTCGCTCGCCAGAACCGTCCGTGCCTCGGCCCAGACCTCGGCGATGTGGTCCACCACGTCGACGCCGGGCGCGGGTTGCGCCTCCGTGGCAGGAGTCAACAGCGTCAGTGCATCCTGGACCGTGTCGCGGATTCGTCCCTCTGTTCGGGCCCTCGCCAACATCACCTGACGGGTAAGCCGATGCATCGCCACCTGTTTGCCGCTGACGTCGAAGCCAACCACGGAGGCGTTCGCCAGCCCGCCCAACGCCTCATCGACGCTCGCCGGCTCGACACGCAGAGTGCGCAGCAGGTCACGACGAACTCCCGCCTCCGACAGCACAGCCATGAGGTCAATCAGACGTCGGACCAACCCGTTCGGATCGCTGTGCTCGACCTCGCTGACCGACAGCAGCGTGGCCTCCTCCAGCGTGCGTGGATAGTTGTCACCAGGCACACGGGGAAGCAGCGACCTCAGTGGCATCGACCGGAATCCGGCCAGATACTCGGCGAACGACCACCGATGACGGCGGATCACGGCACCAGCCTGCGCGAGTGCGAGCGGCAGTTGACCCAGTTCTCGCGCGACCATCGCGGCGGCCCCGGGGTCGTCGAGGCTCGCCCGCGAGCACAGGAAGGTCACCGCCTGCGCGGGCGTAAACACGTCAACGTGCACCGTGACGCCGAAGACAATGAAATCCTGGTTCGTTGTCGTGATGAGCACATGAGCGTTACCGCGCTGGGGCATCCATCGGGCGATCGCGTCGGCATCGAGCGCATTGTCGAACACGATGACGGACCGCTCTGATTCGTTCTCAAGCCAGCGAAGCGCGGTGCGCGCGGCCGGCTCGGTGTCGACAACCTCGTCCACTGCACCCGCCTGCCGGGCGAAGTCAGCAAGCGACGTGATCACCGCCGCGACGTCATCTGCGACGATCCAGAGCACCCGCGCGACGTCAACGCACAGTTGGTCGCGCACGTACGTGGCCGCGAGATGCGTCTTCCCGACGCCCCGTCCTCCTATGAGGACGCAAACTCTGCTTTTCGCCAAGACCGTCGAAACCTCAGCCAACAGCTCCTCGCGACACATGTGTGACACCGGCTCACGCGGGACGTCACCGACGACGAGCGGGCGGCGTGAATCCTGATTGCCTGTCACCGCCAAGGCGGGCGGGAGAGACACAGACGCTGCGGGCGTCCGTCGCAACTGCAGGAAGGCGGCGACAGTCCCCAAGACGGCGAGGGCCGCGCTCAACGCCCCGATGGCCACCTCCGCATCCACGGCATCCACGAAACCACAGGCGGTAGCGGCCCCGGTACATCCGATCGCTCACCGTCGTCTCGGTTGACCCGGCGTTGCGTGTTACGGCCCGCCGACCGACCCTCGGCTTCGCTGGGCCCAGCCCCGCCGTGGCCGCGGCGTCCGCCGGGGCGTCGGCGAGGATCTTCCGGTACGCCTGCTCGGCGGCGTCC
>NZ_JBEYSL010000585.1:0-3765 GCF_040642735.1 Micromonospora sp. NPDC047753
GCCCGGATCGACGCCGAGCACCGCCAACTCGACGTGCTGGTGAACGACATCTGGGGCGGCGACCCACTGGTCACCTGGGACAAGCCGGTCTGGGACCGGCCACTCGGAGAAGATCAAGAAGCTCGAGCTGAACAACGTCGGCGAGATCGACATCACCTCGGTCGAGCTCTGATCCGAACGGTCTGACCCCGGGTCGGGCTCGCCACATCCGGTGAGCCCGACCCGGGGCCGTTCCGCGATTGGGTGTTACAACACTCCACTCGCACGTTGTCACCACCGTGTCGGCCGTCCGACGCGCCCCCTGTCTGGAGGACCACCCCATGGGCCGTTATCTGTTGAGACGGCTGCTCCAACTCGTGCCGGTCTTCATCGGTACGACGTTCCTGATCTACTGGCTCGTCTGGGCCGTTCCGGGCGATCCGTTCGCCGGTAAGTGCGGCGAGCGTCGCTGCCCGGACCAGTACATCGCCTTCATGACCGAGAAGTACCACCTCGACCAGAACGTCTTCGTGCAGTACGCGAACTACATGAAGAACCTGCTCCAGGGCGACTTCGGTCAGACCTTCTCGCAGCGCGAGATCAGCGACATCATCCTGACTTCGTACCCGAACACCCTGAAGCTGGCCGTCGTGGCGCTCGCCATCGAGGCGATCATCGGCCTTGGCGCCGGTGTCCTCAGCGGTCTGCGGCGTAACGGCTTCCTGGACAACCTGGTCCTGGTCTCCACCCTCTTCCTGATCGCGCTGCCGGTCTTCGTGGTCGGCTTCGTGTTGCAGTGGCTGCTGGGTGTGCAGTGGGGCATCATCAAGCCGACCGTCTCCTCCGAGATGCGGTGGTCCGAGTTGATCGTGCCGGGCTTCGTGCTGGGCAGCGCGTCAGTGGCGTACATCGCCCGGGTGGCAAGAACGAGCATCGCGGAGAACCGTCGCGCCGACTACGTGCGCACCGCCATCGCCAAGGGCCTGCCGATGCGCCGGGTGGTCGGCGTGCACCTGCTGCGCAACTCGCTCATCCCGGTGGTGACCCTGCTCGGCACCGACCTCGGTGCCCTGATGGGTGGCGCGATCGTCACCGAGGGAATCTTCGGCATCAACGGAATCGGCCGCCAGGTCTTCCGGGCGATCATCACCAAGGAAAGCGCCACGGTGGTAGGCATCGTGGTCGTCCTGGTGCTGGTCTATCTCGTGATGAACCTGCTGGTTGACCTGCTCTACGCCGCCCTGGACCCGAGGATCCGTTATGAGTGACCCGAGTACCGCATCGATCGTCAGCACCCCTGGCGCACACCCCACCGACTCCGCCGCACCCGCCACCGCGGGCCAGCCGCAGAGCAACGAGAAGCCGCGCGGCCTGCTCGGCGACGCCTGGCGGGATCTGCGGCGCAAGCCGCTGTTCTGGATCTCGGCCACGCTGATCGTGATCTTCCTGTTGATGGCGGCCTTCCCGGCGCTGTTCGCCCCGGGCGACGCGGTCAACGGCTCGCTGTCGCGCAGCCTCGACAAGCCGTCCGCCAATGGTTGGTTCGGCTACGACGTGCAGGGCCGCGACGTCTACGCCCGGGTCATCTACGGCGCACGGGCCTCCATCGTGGTCGCCGTGCTCTCCGTGCTGGGCACCCTGCTCATCGGCGGAACCATGGGCATCATCTCCGGTTACCGCGGTGGCTGGGTGGACGCGCTGCTCAGCCGGATCGCCGACGTCTTCTTCGGTCTGCCGTTCGTGCTCGGTGCGATCGTCATCCTGACCACCTTCAACGGGTCGGGCGCCGGTAACAGCAAGGCCCAGATCATGGGCCTGGTGACCGCGTCACTGATCGTGCTGAGCTGGCCGGTCGTGATGCGGCTGATGCGTTCCTCGGTGCTCGCCACCAAGGAGGCCGACTACATCGTGGCGGCCCGCGCGCTGGGTGCCGGCACCGGTCGGATCATCCTCAAGCACCTGCTGCCGAACTGCCTGGCCCCGCTGCTGGTCTACGGCACGATCATGGTCGGCTCGTTCATCGGCGCCGAGGCCACCCTGTCGTTCCTGGGCGTCGGTCTGAAGTCGCCGGTGGTGTCCTGGGGCATCATGATCAGTGATGGGCAGAATTTTGTCCGGGTCGCGCCAGGGCTGGTGTTCTTCCCCGCCGCGTTCCTCGTCACCGCAGTGCTGAGCTTCGTGATGCTCGGTGAGTCGGTCCGCGAGGCCCTCGATCCGAAACTCCGCTAGGGGAGATCCAGTGTCCGACATTCTCGTGTCCGAGCAGTCAGCGCCGGGTCCCGGCGGGTCCGGGCGTCCCTCCGGCCGGCTGCTCGAGGTCGACGACCTGCGGGTGGAGTTCCGTACCCGGGACGGCGTCGCAAAGGTCATCAACGGGGTCACGTACCACGTCGACGCGGGGGAGACCCTCGCCGTGCTCGGCGAGTCCGGCTCCGGTAAGAGCGTCACCGCGCAGACCATCATGGGCATCCTCGACACGCCTCCCGGCTTCGTCACCGGTGGGCAGGTCCGCTTCCACGGCAAGGACATGCTCCGCATGTCCGACGAGGAGCGGCGCCGCATTCGCGGCGAGGGCATCGCGATGATCTTCCAGGACGCACTCTCTGCGCTGAATCCCGTCTTCACCGTCGGGTTCCAGATCGCCGAGCAGTTCCGGGTCCGGCGTGGCATGGGCCGCGCGGAGGCCAAGAAGCGCGCGATCGACATGCTCGACCAGGTCAAGATCCCGAACGCCAAGGGTCGGTTCAACAACTACCCGCACCAGTTCTCCGGCGGTATGCGGCAGCGCGCGATGATCGCGATGTCGCTGGCGCTCGATCCCGAGGTGCTGATCGCGGACGAGCCGACCACCGCCCTCGACGTGACAGTGCAGGCCCAGATCATGGACCTGCTGGCCGAGCTCCAGCGCGAGCGGCAGATGGGCATGATCCTGATCACCCACGACCTCGGTGTGGTCGCCGACGTCGCGGACCGGATCGCGGTCATGTACGCGGGCCGGATCGTCGAGGAAGCCGACGTGTACGAGCTGTACGCCAAGCCGGCGCACCCGTACACGCTGGGTCTGATCGACTCGATCCCGCGCCTCGACGAGAAGGGGCAGCAGCTCCGGACGATCAAGGGCCTCCCGCCGAACCTGATGAACATCCCGCCGGGCTGCCCGTTCAACCCGCGGTGCCCGATGGCTCAGCCGGTGTGCCGGGAGAAGGTCCCGCCGCTGCTGCAGGTCGGCCCCGCCCGGGCCAGCGCCTGCCACTTCGCCGAGGAGCTGGTGAACCGTGTCTGAGAACATCCTCGAGGTCAATGACCTGGTCAAGCACTACCCCGTCACGCAGGGTGTGGTGTTCAAGAAGACCGTCGGTCAGGTCAAGGCGGTCGACGGGGTCTCGTTCGGTCTGCGAGCCGGAGAGACGCTCGGTGTGGTCGGCGAGTCGGGCTGCGGCAAGTCGACGCTCGCCCGGGTGCTGATGAACCTGGAGAAGCCGACCGCGGGCAACGTGGTCTACAAGGGCCAGGACATCTCCAAGCTGTCCGGTGGGGCGCTGCGGCGTCTGCGCCGGCAGATCCAGCTGGTCATGCAGGACCCGTACACCTCGCTGAACCCGCGGATGACCGTCGGTGACCTGCTCGGTGAGCCGTTCGAGATCCACCCGGAGGTGGCGCCGAAGGGTAGCCGCCGGGCCAAGGTCCGCGAGCTGCTCGACCTGGTCGGGCTCAACCCGGAGCACATCAACCGGTACCCGCACCAGTTCTCCGGCGGTCAGCGTCAGCGCATCGGCATCGCCCGCG
>NZ_JBEYSL010000586.1:0-3759 GCF_040642735.1 Micromonospora sp. NPDC047753
GCTCGGGCGGGTGCCCGCGGTGCTGCACGTGCAGGACGTCTGGACCCGCGACGGCGCGGATGAGGGGGGCGAGGGGCGCTGGGCCGCGAGGGCGCGGGCGATGCCGATGCGCTGACGCTGACCGCCGGAGAACTGGTGCGGGTACCGATTGATGTGCTCCGGGTTGAGCCCGACCAGGTCCAAAAGCTCTTGAACCCGCTTGGCCTTGCTGCCCTTCGGCGCGGCATCCGGGTGGATCTCGAACGGCTCACCGATGATGTCGCCGACGGTCATCCGCGGGTTCAGCGAGGTGTACGGATCCTGCATCACCATCTGCATGTTGCGGCGCAGCCGGCGCAGCTCACCCCCGGAAGCCTTGAACAGGTCCTTGCCCTCCAGGGTGGCGCGCCCGGAGGTGGGCGTCTCCAAGCGCATCAGCAGCCGGGCGAGGGTGGACTTGCCGCAGCCGGACTCGCCGACGACGCCGAGCGTCTCGCCCCGACGCAGCTCGAAGCTCACCCCGTCGACGGCCTTCACCGCCCCGATCTGCCGCTGGAACAGCACGCCCTGGGTGATCGGGAAGTGCTTCACCAGGTTGTCGACGGCGAGAATGGTCTCGCCGCGGACCTTCGTGGGGTTAGCGGGCGACGCTGTCATCACGGACCTCCTGCGCGAAGTGGCAAGCGCTGGTCCGGCCGTCGCCGAGGACCAGGTCGTGCGGCACCTCGTCCACGCAGACCTGCTGGACGTACGGGCACCGGGGGTGGAACGGGCAGCCGGACGGGATGCGCATCAGGTTCGGCGGCAACCCCTTGATCGTCGACAGTTCCTGGCCGCGAACGTCCAGGCGCGGGATCGACTCCAACAAACCCTTCGTGTACGGGTGGGCGGGTGCCTTGTAGAGCGAGCGGACGTCGGCGTGTTCGACGATCCGGCCGGCGTACATGACAGCGATCCGGTCCGCGACACCGGCGACCACACCCAGGTCGTGGGTGATCAGGATCATCGCCATGTTGAGTTCCCGGCGCAGGTCGGCCAGCAGGTCCATGATCTGGGCCTGCACTGTCACGTCGAGGGCCGTGGTGGGCTCGTCGGCGATCAGCACCTTCGGGTCCAGCGCCAACGCCATGGCGATCATGACGCGCTGCCGCATACCGCCGGAGAACTGGTGCGGGTAGTCGCCGATCCGCTTGGCGGCACCCGGGATCTTGACCAGATCCATCAGCTCGACGGCACGACGTCGAGCGTCGGCTCGGGACATGCCGGCGCGCTGGCGCAGCGTCTCACCGATCTGCCAGCCGACGGGGAAGACCGGGTTGAGGGCGGAGAGCGCGTCCTGGAAGATCATCGCGATCTCCTTGCCGCGTACCTGCCGGCGCTGCTCCTCGGAGCGGGTGAGCAGATCCTCACCCTGGTAGAGGATCTGGCCGGAACGGACGAACGCGGGCGGGGTGTCCAGGATGCCCATGATCGCCTGGGCGGTGACCGACTTCCCCGAGCCGGATTCGCCGAGCACGGCAAGGGTCTCGCCGGCGTCCAGGTGGTACGACACCCCGTTGATCACCCGGGCGACACCCTCGTTGGTGCGGAACTCGACGTGCAGGTCCCGCAACTCCAGCAGGTGACCGCCCTCGGGAGTGGCGGAGGCGGGAGTGGGATTGACGGTCATGATGTTCTCACCGCAGCTTCGGGTCGAAGGCGTCACGGATCGCGTCGCCGAGCATGATGAACGCCAGCACGGTCAGTGCCAGGAAGGCAGACGGGACGATCAACGGCGTGGCCGCCTCCCGCATGTGGATCCGGCCGGTGTCGATGTCCTGCCCCCACGAGATGGTGGGCGCCTTCAGGCCGATGCCGAGGAAGGAGAGCGTCGCCTCGGCCGCGATGAACGAGCCGAGCGCGATGGTCAGCACGACGATCGCCGGGGCCAGCGAGTTCGGCAGAATGTGCCGCCACATGATCCGGCTGTTGCCGGCGCCGAGCATCCGGGCCGCCGCGACGTAGTCCTGCTCCTTCGCGGTGATCACCGAGGACCGGACCACGCGGGCGGCGGTGGTCCAGCCGAGGAGGGCCAACACGAAGACGACAGCGCCGATCCGAGCCCACTGGTTGTCGCTGGACACCCGCTTGAGCAGCACGATCGCGGCCAGCAGCAGCGGAATGCCGAGCACCACGTCGATCACCCGGGATAGCACCGCGTCGACCCAGCGGCCGAAGTAACCGGCCAGCATGCCGACCACCAGCGCGATGATGCCGGTGCCGAGCGCGGCGAGCGCGCCGACCAGCAGCGATGCCCGGGTGCCGTAGACCGCCCGGGAGTACGTGTCGCAGCCCTGGAAGTCGTACCCGAAGATGGCCCCGCCGGACGGCCCGGCGTGCTGCCGGGAGAGCAGGCAGTCGTTCGGGTTGTTGGCCGTGAAGACCCCGGGCAGCAGCGCCATCAGGGTGAAGATGACGACCAACGCCAGCGAGATCCAGAAGATCGGGTTGCGGCGCAGGTCGCGCCAGGCGTCTCCGGCCAGGCTGCGGGGCTTGTTCGCGGCGCCGACCTGGTTGGGCGTGCCCGGCTCTCCCGAGGGGCCACGTCGCGCGGCCTGGTTCTCGGTGGCCGCCACAGTCTCAAAGTCACTCATAGCGGATCCTCGGGTCGAGTACGGCGTACAGGACGTCCACCACCAGGTTCGAGACCAGGTAGACCACGACGAGCACGCTGACGATGCCCACCACCAGGGGGCCGTCCTCGGTGCGGATGCCGCGGAAGAGGTTGAAGCCCACGCCGGGGATGTTGAAGACGCCCTCGGTGATGATCGCGCCGCTCATCAGGTTGCCCAGTTCCACACCGAGGAAGGTGACCACCGGGATCAGCGAGTTGCGCAGCACGTGAACGATGACGATGCGCCGCTTGACCAGGCCCTTGGACCGGGCGGTCCGGACGTAGTCCGCGCGCAGGTTCTCCGCCACCGAGGCCCGGGTGAGTCGTAGGGCGGTGGCCAGCGACAGCGAGCCGAGCACGATGCCCGGCAGCAGGAGCGCGTAGAACGTCGGGTCGGAGCCGGCGGTGGGTGGGAAGAGCTGCCACTTGACGCCGAGGAAGTACTGCGCCAGCGGTGCCAGCACGATCGTCGGGATGCCCAGCACCAGCAGGGTCAGCACCAGCGTCGAGTTGTCGAAGATGCTGGCCCGGCGGATGCCGGCGAGGACCCCGGCGGTGACACCGAAGATGATCGCCACGGCGAGCGCGATGAGCGCGAGCCGCACGGTGACCGGCCAGGCCTGCTGGAGGATGTCACCGATACTCCGGCCGGTGAGCGACTCGCCCAGGTTGCCCTGGAGCAGGTCCTTCACGTAGTCGAAGTAGCGGTAGAAGAAGCCGCCGACGCCCGTCTGATCCAGGTTGTACTTCTCGGTGAGGTAGGCCCGCTGCGCTGGCGTCACCGGCCGTTCGCCGGCGAGCGCCTGGATCGGGTCGCCCTGCCCGGCGAATGTCAGCGCGTAGACGATCAGGGTGGTCCCGAAGAACGCCAGGACCATCTGCAGTAGGCGCCGCAGGATGTAGCGGAACATGCTTAGCAGTCTCTCCGGAAATGTGCGAAAGGGTCGCAGGACGGCATCTCTGGTCGTACCCGAAATATCCGAGACGTGCCGTCCGGCCCGGTGGAGCCGGCGCCACCGACGCCGGGTCCGCTGCTGCGGCCCGGCCCCGGTGGGCCGAACTCACGGATCTCCAGACCACCCGAGATGATCTTCACTGGCGCGAACATGGTGGGGAGCGTAGAGCCA
>NZ_JBEYSL010000587.1:0-3757 GCF_040642735.1 Micromonospora sp. NPDC047753
GGTGCCCTTCCTGGCGGTGTCGTTGGAGCAGGTGAAGGCGAACTTCGAACGGTACGGGCTACTCGACGGCCAGGTCCGGTTCCTCAAGGGCTGGTTCTCGGACACCCTGCCGACCGCGCCGGTGGAGCAGATCTCGGTGATGCGTCTCGACGGGGACCTCTACGACTCGACGATGGTGGCGCTGCGCTCGCTCTACCCGAAGCTCTCCGTCGGAGGCTACGTGATCATCGACGACTACCACGCGGTACGCGGCTGCAAGCAGGCCGTCGACGACTTCCGCGCCGAACACGGCATCGAGGACGAGCTGCATCAGGTGGACTGGACCTGCCGCTACTGGCGGCGGTCGCGCTAGACCTGGCCGGACAAAGGGCGGCGGGTGGGAGGTCCTGGGACCTCCCACCCGCCAACTTTTCGCTCGTGCTCAGTTGGCCGGCGGCGTCTGCGGGTTGGCCGCGACCCACTGCGCCACCCGGTCCTCGCGCAGGGCGGCGAAGAGCGCCGGGGCCCTAACCTCGTCCAGCCGCACCGCGGACCCGGCCGGGGTCTGCAGGTTCGCGTCGCTGAACGGGACGGTGACGAACTGGACGGTCTCCGGATTCACCTTGCGCAGCACGAGGGCGAGGTCGGTGAGGTTCAGGTCTCGGTCGACGACAAGCGATTCGGCCGCGGTGGTGAGCACCCGGTCGAGTCGGGTCGGGCTGGTGAGCAGATCTGTCGCGGTGACCCGTTCGGCCAGGGCGCGTACCACGAGCTGTTGGTCGTGGATGCGGCCGAAGTCTCCGCCGGGCACGCCGTGCCGCTGCCGCATCAGGTCGTCGGCCGCCTTGCCGTCCAGGTCGTGGCAGCCGGCGGGCCAGGTGGTGCCGGTGTCCGAGGACTTGACGGTGTACGGCAGGCACACGTTGATCC
Organism: Micromonospora sp. NPDC047753; assembly: GCF_040642735.1. NCBI lineage: Bacteria > Bacillati > Actinomycetota > Actinomycetes > Micromonosporales > Micromonosporaceae > Micromonospora > Micromonospora sp. NPDC047753. The sequence continues at coordinate 910 of NZ_JBEYSL010000587.1, forward strand.
CCTCCACCGCGTCCACCAGCTTGCGGACGGCGGCGAAGTTGGCCACCAGCACGCCGTCGAGTGGTAGCCCGGTGAGCTTGGCGACCGTCTCGGCGGCCAGGGCGGCGCCCCCGAACGCGAACGCGGCATTGATCTTGTTGGGGCCGCCGGCCCAGGTCTGCCCCGCCGCGGGCACATCGACGTAACTGTCCCGGGGGATGGAGACGACGGTGGCCGCCTCTCGCGCGGCGTTGACGTGCACCAGCATGATGGTGTCCGACCGCTGCCCGGGGTAGAGGGCCTGGTCCGGCTCGCCGTCGCGGGAGTCCGACCCGAGCAGCAGGAGATTGAGCGGCCCCGACTCCCACCGGCGGTCGTCGTGGGTGCCCTGGCCGAGGATGTCCTCGCGCTGGACCCGGCCCTCGTACCGGTGCTTCACACCGAAGCCGACGGTGACGAGGCCCGCGCAGAGCACGCCGAACATCAGGAGCAGGGCGAGGCCCGCCTTCTTCCACCCGGCCATCGCCCGCCACCTCGACGGCGCCGGCGTGGCCGTGCGTCCGGGGATACCGGTCACCATATTGACCACCTCTGCACGAACTCTCGGGACGCTGAACCTGTTGTGTGGCAAGGGATGCAACCGCTCGGGACACGTGCCTGCCACACTCACGAAGCATTTAATCACTCTTTAGGGTCTCTATGCCGCTTTATCCCCTTTGCCCGATTTTGCGGTGCCATTCTGGCCTTCGAGTGAGCGAGGGAGTTGGCATGTACGGAGTACCCACCAAGGGGCCACACATCGGAGGTGGCCTTGCCGCCACCGGGGTTGCCGTTCAATCCTGGTTGCTGGTCGGCGTCGGGCTGGTAGTGCTGGGTCTGGCACTGTGGCTCGTCGCCATGTTGGGCCGCGAGCGATGACAGGTTCCCGACGCGGGTCGTGGCTGCGCGCCAGCGCAGGTGGCCTGATCGGAGTCGCCGCCGCCGTCGCCATGCTCTGGCGGTGGCACGACATCGCCAGCGCGGAGGCGTGGCTGAACGCCCATCTCGTCAACGCCGTCGGGTTGGCGGACACCAAATCCATCGGCGCGGCCGTGATCTTCCCACTGGACGAGCGCTGGGTCGGCTTCATGGTCTCCAGCGGCTGCTCGGTCGCGATGTTGCTGATCCCGCCGATCGTGCTCGCGTCGACGTTGATCGGGTTCCGCCGCATCTCTCTGACGCGTGGAATCAACGCCCTGGCGATGGCCGTCGCGCTGCTGGTCACTGTGAACCAGATCCGACTCGGCGCGGTGGTGGTCTCGATGCAGACCTGGGGCTTCAAACTGGGCTACGAACGCAGCCACGTGCTGATCGGCTCGGTGATCACGACCGCCGGTCTGATCGCCGTCACGATCCTCTTCGTGGTCCTGGTCAGCCGGACCAAGCGGATCGCCGGGACGGTCGCCGGTGTCCACTGAGACGCAGTCGCTCGCCCTGCTCAACACCGCGGCGTTCCTGCTGTGCGTCAGCTTCTGCGCGTACGTGCTGAGCATCCTGGTGTTCCACCTGAAGAGCGGACGTAGTCGGGGCGGCAGCCCGGACGGCTTCGACTGGCACATCATCGTGCCGTGCCGCAACGAGGCGTCGGTCATCGGCGACACCGTGCGGCGTCTGCTCTGCGACTTCCCGCAGGCGACCGTCTGGTGCGTCGACGACGCGTCCGACGACGGCACGATGGCCGAACTGGCGGCCTTCACCGACCAACCGCGGGTGCACGTGATCCAGCGTCAGCTACCGGACGCGCGACAGGGCAAGGGCGCCGCGCTCAACGCCGCCTGGCGACGCATCGATCAGTCGTTGCCCGCCAACGCGGACCGCAGCCGGGTGATCGTCGGCGTGCTGGACGCGGACAGCCGACTCGACCCGCAGGGTCCCGTCGCGCTCTCCGGCCGTCAGTACTTCGGCTCGGCGCAGGTCGGCGCGGTACAGGTGGAGGTGCGAATGCTCCAGTGCGCGCCGCGCCGGTACGCCCCGACCACCGAGGTCGGTCGCTGGGGACGGCTGCTGATCCGGCTACAGGACATGGAGTTCCGCGCCCCGATCGCCGCCATGCAGTCGCTGCGGCGACGCACCGGCAGCGTGGCGATGGGCGGCAACGGGCAGTTCACCCGGCTGTCCCTGCTCAACGAGATCGCCGACCAGCACGGCACACCGTGGCACGGCGCCCTCCTGGAGGACTTCGAGCTGGGCCTGCACATCCTGCTGGCCGGGGGCCGCACCGAGTACTGCCCGGAGAGCTGGGTGGCCCAGGAGGCGCTGACCCGGATCCGCCCGCTGGTGCGGCAACGCACCCGCTGGGCCCAGGGGTCGATGCAGTGTGGCCGCTACCTCGGTAGGGTGCTGCGCTCGCCACGAATCCGCAACTCGGCCACCCTGGAGATCGCCCACTTCCTGGCCGCACCGTGGACCCAACTGCTCGGCACGCCGATCTACATCGCCTGCCTGGTGGTGATGTCCTACTACATCGACAACACAATGGGTGGACTGCGCGGCTGGTGGAGCAGTGGCGGCTGGGGCGTACCCCCGTTGGTGCTCGTCTTCGGCATCGGACCGTTCGCCCTGTGGGGCATCGTCTACCGGATCCGTTGTGAGCCGCAGTTGTCGATTCCCAAGGCCCTGCTGCTGGGCGTCTGCCACTGGCTGTACAGCTATGCCCAGTCGCTGGCGGTCTGGTTGGCCTTCGCCCGCATGGTGACGGCCCGCACGGACTGGCAGAAGACCGCCCGTGCCGCCGATCCGCAGCCGCAGCCGGCCCGGGCCGTGGGCCGGGTGGCCGTCGGCCAGGCGGCCGTGGGCCGGGCCGCCGTGCCGGCACAGCCCCGCCGGGCCC